>CAVALS010000235.1:0-3499 GCA_963589385.1 Bacteroidaceae bacterium | reverse complement strand
CCTGGACGCGACGAGTAGCGGAGATACCGAGCTCCTCCATGATCTTGGCGGCCTTGGCCTTGCCATAACCGGGGAGAGACTCGATGAGGGTGGAAACCTTCATGCGGGAAGCAATGGGGTCATCGGAGTTGAGCACGGACTCGAGGGACTTCTCGCCCTTCTTGATCTGCTCGCGAAGCTCAGCGCGGGCGTGACGTGCGGCAGCAGCCTTCTCAAGAGCCTGCTTGCGCTGCTCATCGGTAAGCTGAGGGAGTGCCATTCGTACCTCCAAATAGTTGGGTTATATCTGATTCAATAATTGGCATTTTAGCACGTAGAACGTACAAAATGCCCAATCGCGGGTCCATAGGTTAGACGATACCCGCAAAAAGTGCAATATACTGCGCCCAAAGTTAAGCCCCTGACCTGCGATTCCACACAAAGGATGGGAAAGTTTACGCAGGCACAGGGGCTATTTTGTGCTAATGAGACCCAAAAGTGGTGACTTAGGGGAATCTTTTACGCGACGTTTTCGACCAGCTCGACGACGATGGCGTCAAAGGCGGCGACCGGATCGTCGGCGCCGGTGATGGGACGGCCCACCACAATGTGGCTTGCGCCTCGCTCGATAGCCTGGGAAGGCGTCGCCACACGGGACTGGTCACCAAGGGCGGCACCAACCGGACGCACACCCGGAGTCACGATCAGGGCATCGGGACCCAACAGCTCACGCATGTCGTGAGCCTCCATCGGCGAGCACACGATGCCATCGATGCCGTTGGCCTGAGCGAGCTTTGCCAGGCGGGCGGCCTCCTCGGCCACGGGCGACTCGACGCCAATCTCGCTCAAGGCATCCTGATTCATGCTCGTGAGCACGGTGATGGCGACGAGCTTGGCGCGGTCCTCGCGCGCCTCCTCGGCACCCTCGCGGCAGGCAGCGAGCATGGCGCCCGAACCCAAGCCGTGGACCGAAAGCAGGTCGGCACCGGCAAGCGAGGCCGAGCGGGCGGCACCGCGAACCTGATGCGGAATATCATGGAACTTAAGGTCAAGGAAGACCTTAAAGCCCAGGTCCTTAAAGGTCTTGACGATCTCGGGGCCCTCAGCGTAATAGAGCGTCATACCAACCTTAAGCCAGGCGGCATGGCCCGAAAGCTCGTGGGCGAGCTCGAGCGCACGCTCGCGGTCGCAGTCGAGAGCGACGATTACGCGGTCGCGGGCATCGGTCTCTAGCATTCGAAAGCACCTACCAGTTCGTTGATGTCCTTCACGCCCTGGGACTCAGCCCAGGCCTCGAGCTCATGCGCGATCTTGAGCGAAGCGCACGGATCGACGAAGTTGGCCATGCCGACCGACACGCAGGTGGCGCCGGCCAGGATAAACTCGGCCGCATCCTCGCCGGTCATGACACCGCCGACGCCGTTGATGGGGATATCGACGGCCTGGGCAACCTCCCAGACCATGCGCACGGCGATGTGGTGGCACAGCGGGCCCGAAAGGCCGCCCTTGGGCTTGGCCACGCGGGACTTGCGGGTATGGACGTCGATGGCCATGCCCTGAATGGAGTTGATGACCGAAAGGCCGTCGGCGCCGGCAGCCTCGAGGGCCTTGGCAATCTCGGCGACGTTGACCGGCGCCATCTTCACGAACAGCGGCTTATCGGTCACCTTGCGGCAGGCAGCCATAACGGATGAGGCGCCCTCGGGCGTAGAGCCCATGGCGGCACCGCCGGCGGCGATATTAGGGCAGCTCACGTTGATCTCGTAGCCGGCAGCCCAGGGGCACAGCTCGGCATACATCTCGAGCGCGCGGACAAACTCGTCAACGGAGTGGCCGGCAACCTGACAGATGACCTGGCAGCCGTCCTTGGACAGCTGTTCGAGCCACGGACCGGACTCGCGGGCAAAGGCAGCCACGCCGGGGTTCTGAAGGCCCACGGAGTTGATCATACCGCCGGGAATCTCGGCCATGCGGGGCGCGGGATTGCCGGGCCAGGGCTCGGCAGCGCAACCCTTGGTGGTGATGGCACCCAGCTGGGAAACATCAAAGAAGTTCTGGAACTGCCAACCGTAGCCAAAGGTACCGGCTGCGGTGTTGATGGGGTTCTGCATCTTGACGCCGCCGAAATCGACGGCCATGTTCACGGTACCCACTAGAAGACCACCACCTTGGAAGCATCGAACACGGGGCCGCACATGCAGGCGCCCTTCATACCGTCGACCGTCTCGACATTGCAGGTGTTGCAGGCGCCAAAGCCACAGCTCATCATGCGCTCGAGCGACACCTCGCAGTACGCACCGGCCTCGGCGGCAGCGGCGGCGACCTTCTTCATCATGACGGCGGGGCCGCAGCTGGCGACGTAGTCGTAGCCACCCTTGCCAAGCAGCTCGGCTGCCGGGTCGGTGCAAAAACCGTGCATGCCAAGCGAGCCGTCGTCGGTGCACACGTTAACCATGGCGCCCAGCGCGCGGAACTCATCGACACCCACGGCCTTGGAAGCGGTGCCAAAGCCCAGGCACACGTCGACATCCACGCCCTGCTCGGCAAGCTTGCCGGCAAGGCACAGCACGGGCGGAACGCCGATGCCGCCCGCCACGAGCAACGCCTTCCTGGTGCCCTCGGGAACAAACCAGCCGCGGCCGCCAGGGCCCAGCAGATTAGAGGTGGAACCGGGAGCCATCTGCGACAGACGACGGGTGTCGTCGCCCACGACGGCGTACCACAGCTCGACGGTGCCGGCCTGGGCGTCGGCGCGATAGAAGCTCAGGGGCACGCGAAGCAGCGAGGACGCATCGCCGGGTACGGCAATGTTCACAAACTGACCGGGCTTGAGCGCACTTGCAAGCTTGGGGGCCGAAATGACGAGCGAGAAGATGCCGTCGGCGATCTCCTGGTTCGAGACGACCTCGAAGTCGTGCATGCGTGCAGTGGAAGGTGTGGGCATAGACGCTCCAATCCCCCATGCGGTTGCATGGTCCAAACGAACAGAAAGCGCGGCACCGCAAGGGCACCGCGCACAAAAGCGATAAGGCTATGCTAGCAGATGCAGCCGTCGGCGAGCGTCTGCTTACCGCCGACAAACACATCGGTGGCACGACCGGTAAGCGTGCGGCCGGCGAAACCGGAGTTCTCGGCGCGCGACTCGTAGCCGTCCTCGCCGACCGTCCAGGTGACGGACGCGTCGAACACGGTCAGGTCGGCAACGGAGCCCGCCTTAACCTGAACCTGGTCGAGGCCCAGGATCTCACGCGGCTTGATGGCCATGAGCTCGACCATACGGCCCATGCTCATCTTGCCCGTGTTGACCAGCTCGGTGAGCACGAGCGACAGCGAGGTCTCGAGGCCGATCATGCCAAAGGGTGCGAGCTCGAACTCGCGGGCCTTCTCCCACGGGGTGTGCGGAGCGTGATCGGTAACGATCACGTCGACGGTACCATCGATGACGCCCTGACGAATGGCCTCGGCGTCCTCGTCGGTGCGCAGCGGCGGATTGACCTTGAGCGAGGTGTTGTAGGTCTCG
>CAVALS010000234.1:0-3501 GCA_963589385.1 Bacteroidaceae bacterium | reverse complement strand
GTTGAGGACGTTATGACCATCTCCGGCCGTGGTACCGTTGCTACCGGCCGTGTCGAGCGCGGTGAGCTCAAGCTCAACGAGCCCGTCGAGATCGTCGGCATCAAGGATACCCAGAACACCGTCGTTACCGGTATCGAGATGTTCCGTAAGTCCATGGACTTCTGCGAGGCTGGCGACAACGTCGGTCTGCTGCTCCGCGGCATCAAGCGTGAGGACATCGAGCGCGGCCAGGTTCTCTGCAAGCCCGGTTCGGTTACCCCGCACACCAAGTTCACCGGTGAGATTTACGTTCTGACCAAGGAGGAGGGCGGCCGTCACACCCCGTTCTTCGATGGTTATCGTCCTCAGTTCTACTTCCGTACCACCGACGTTACCGGTACGGTCAAGCTCCCCGAGGGCACCGAGATGGCTATGCCTGGTGACCACATCACCATCGAGGGCGACCTCATCCACCCGATCGCCATGGAGGAGGGCCTGCGCTTCGCTATCCGCGAGGGTGGCCACACCGTTGGTTCGGGCATCGTCTCCACGATCATTGAGTAAATTAGCTCTTTGATATAGCTGACTTAGAGAACCCGGCACTTATATGGGTGCCGGGTTCTTTTCTGCAATGGATATTGAGCCGTTGCTGGTGTCGAGAGGATCGATAATGGTCCTGGATGCACCGTCGATTAGCTCTCGATGGCTTCATTGATGTGTTCCAAATATGAATGGATCCACCGAGAACCAATTGACTCGAGGTTTTCATTGACAGCACTTACGTGGAGCTGATAAAGTAACAACTCGTGCCCGTACGGGGCGGAAATGAAAGGTTCAGGATACATGCGTACTCTAGTTACTCTTGCGTGCACTGAGTGCAAGCGCCGCAACTATACGACCACCAAGAACAAGTCGAACATGCCTGATCGTATGGAGATCAAGAAGTATTGCCCCTGGTGCCGTCACCACACGTTGCACAAAGAGACTCGCTAGTCTCTAGTCATATACGCCAGTAGTTCAATTGGTAGAGCATCGGTCTCCAAAACCGAGTGTTGAGGGTTCGAGTCCTTCCTGGCGTGCCAGTCATTATTCCGTAAGTTCCCACTGGGGGGCTTACGGTTTACTCATGTATAAGCGCATTGCGCGGAGGTAACCCAAATGGCCAACAAGAAGAACAAGAAGAAGGCTCAGCAGCCGGCACCTGCCAACAGCGCTGCCGCCAACTCCAAGGTTGAGGCCAAGAAGGCCGTTGCCAAGAAGAACGAGAAGGCTGCGAAGTCCAAGAAGAACGAGAAGCCTGGTTTCTTCGCCCGCACCAAGAAGTATTTCGCTTCGGTCAAGTCCGAGATGAAGCGTGTCACGTGGCCCGATAAGAAGGAGCTCGTGAACTACTCGGTCGTCGTCTGCGCTTCTCTGGTCGTCGTCGGCGTCGTCATCGCTCTGCTTGATGCTGGCTTTGGCGAGGCTCTTGCTCTGTTCTCTGGATTGAGGGGCTAAACCATGTCTAAGCGTTGGTACGTCGTTCACACTTACTCTGGATACGAGAACCGCGTTAAGTCCGATCTCGAGCATCGCATCGAGACTATGGGCATGCAGGACCGTATCTTTGATATCGAGATTCCTATGGAGCGCGTCACCGAGATTAAAGAGGGTGGCAAGCGTGAGACCAAGGATTCCAAGATCTTCCCGGGTTATGTCCTGGTCCGCATGGAGATGGATGACGATGCTTGGACGTGTGTTCGTAACACGCCTGGCGTCACCGGTTTCCTAGGCGGCAACGGCAAGCCCGCTCCGCTTTCCCGCGACGAGTACAACAAGATGACTCGTCGTCCCGGTAAGGGCGATTCGCCCAAGCGCACCTCGGTTGATATTGAGGTCGGTACGTCCGTCCGCGTCACCGATGGCCCGCTTACCGACTTTGATGGCAAGGTCTCCGAGGTTAACACCGAGGCTGGCAAGCTCAAGGTCACGCTGATGATCTTTGGCCGCGAGACGCCGGTCGAGCTCGACTTTAACCAGGTCGCTGTCATCGCTTAAGTTTTCGTCCGTTCGCGCGAGCGTGCTTCTTCTGTGACTGCTCATCTCAGGAGTGCTTCTAACACGTGCGTGCTTACGATATAGCAAGTACTTCACACTCGTGATTCGAAAGGAATGACCATGGCTGAGAAGAAGGTTGCCAACGTCATTAAGCTCCAGATTCCTGCTGGTGCAGCTAACCCCGCTCCTCCCGTCGGCCCCGCCCTGGGCGCTGCTGGCGTGAACATCATGCAGTTCTGCCAGGCCTTTAACGCCGAGACGCAGGACAAGAAGGGCGACATCATCCCCGTTGAGATCTCTGTCTACGAGGATAAGTCCTTCTCCTTCATCACCAAGACCCCGCCGGCGGCTCACCTTATCAAGAAGGAGCTGAACCTCAAGTCTGGTTCCGCTAAGCCCCAGGCCGACAAGGTTGGTCAGCTCTCCCAGGAGCAGCTCACCAAGATCGCCGAGATCAAGATGCCGGACCTCAATGCCAACGACATTGACGCCGCCAAGAAGATCATCGCCGGTACCGCCCGTTCCATGGGCGTCACCATCGCTGAGTAGCGATTTCTTATGGTAACGACGGGTGCTCCGACCGGGGCGCCCGTTAAATGTGTGCAATAGGGCACACGATACGATGTGGGAGGGCTCACGCCCGTTTAACCACAGGAGGTAATGCACATGGCTAAGCATGGTAAGAGCTATAACGCCGCTGCCGAGAAGATCGACCGCGCCACGCTCTACACCCCCCTTCAGGCTGCCAAGCTCATCAAGGAGCTCGACACCGCCAAGTTCGACGAGACCGTCGAGGCCCACTTCCGTCTGGGCATCGATACTCGTAAGGCTGACCAGAACATCCGTGGTTCCATCTCCCTGCCCCACGGCACCGGCAAGACCGTTCGTGTTGCCGTCTTCGCCGAGGGCGAGAAGGCCCGCGAGGCTGAGGCTGCCGGCGCCGACATCATCGGTTCCGACGAGCTCGTCGCCCAGATCCAGAAGGGCGAGATCAACTTCGACGCCGCTATCGCTACGCCGAACATGATGGCCAAGGTTGGCCGCATCGGTAAGATCCTTGGTCCCCGTGGCCTCATGCCGAACCCCAAGCTCGGCACCGTGACCATGGACGTCGCCAAGATGGTCTCCGAGCTCAAGGCTGGCCGCGTTGAGTACCGCGCCGACCGCTACGGCATCTGCCACGTGCCCCTGGGCAAGAAGTCCTTCTCTGAGCAGCAGCTCGTCGAGAACTACGCTGCCCTGTACACTGAGATCCTGCGCGTCAAGCCCTCTTCTGCTAAGGGCAAGTATGTCAAGTCCATCTCCGTGTCTTCCACCATGGGCCCTGGCGTCAAGGTCGATCCCGCTGTCCAGCGTGACTTCCTGGCTGAGTAACTGCTAGTTACTGCCTGAGCAAAGCAAGCATTGCTAAAGAAACCCGGTTCTGCCCTGTGAACTGCGTCCCAAATCTTGGACGCCCTAAATAGCGACTAGGCCGCAAGGGCC
>CAVALS010000233.1:0-3502 GCA_963589385.1 Bacteroidaceae bacterium | reverse complement strand
CGGCAGGCCTTGGCGAGCGCCGCGGCCTCGGGGGCATTGCCAATGTTGTTGAAGAACAGGCAGGCCGTGCCGGAGGGGAAGACGAGCGTGGGGACGCCGCATCCGCGCATTTGGTCGAGCACGTTGGAGACGGTGCCGTCGCCGCCCGAAATCACCACGCGATCAAACTCGCGCACGTCTGCCACGGCGTCCTCGGGTTCCATGCCATCGCCGATAAAACGCATCACGACCTCGTCGCCACCCTGCGCGAGGGCGTGCGTGAACGCGTAGATTTCATCTGAGCTGGGGCCCGATGCCGGGTTGTGGATGATAAGGCAGCGCATACTTACGTTCCCGTTCTGTGACTAACCGAGTATAGTTGTAGGGCAATGCCGATATCCTACCCGTGTTTTTCGGGCCTAACCTTATTCGATGGGTTGATATGTACATTTCCACACATCAGGCTCTACTCGACTTTTGCCAACGCGCCCGCGAGTTCGACGCGATTGCCGTCGATACCGAGTTTTTGCGCGAGCGCACGTTCCACCCGCGCCTGTGCTTGGTCCAGATTGCCACCCCTGCCGAGAGCGTCGCGGTCGATCCTCTGGTGATCGACGACCTGTCGCCGCTGGCCGAGCTTATGGGCGATGAGAGCGTGACCAAGGTGTTTCACGCTTGCTCGCAGGATATGGAGGTTATGCTCCATACCGTGGGCGTGCTGCCGCGTCCCATTTTTGACACGCAGGTGGCCGCCGCCTTTTTGGGCGAGCGCCAGCAGATTTCCTACGGCGCGCTCGTGCAGACGTTTTGCGGCGTCTCATTGCCCAAGACCGAGTCACTGACCGATTGGTCGCGCCGCCCGTTGACCGATAAGCAGATCGAGTACGCGATCGATGACGTCAAGTACCTGATCGTCGCCTATACCGAGATGATGAGTCGCCTGCGCGAGCTGGGCCGGGTGGACTGGGTGCTCGACGAGCTGCGCCCGCTGGCCGACGAGTCGCACTACCGCGCCGATCGTCACGAGGCATTCCGCAAGGTCAAGCGCATCAACTCCTGTAGCCGCCACCAGTTGGGCATCGCGCGTGAGCTTGCCGCTTGGCGCGAGGACCGCGCTGAGCGGCGCAACATCCCGCGCAAGTGGGTTATGTCCGACGATACGCTGCTGGCCCTGGTTAAGCGCAATCCCGTGCGTGTTGAAGAGTTCCGTAGCATTCGCGGTACCGACCAGCTGGGGGAGCGCGACGTGGACGGCGCGCTCATGGCCATCAAGCGCGGTGCGAGCTGTCCGCACGATCGCCTGCCACTCTTGGTGCGCGGGCACCGTCAGATTTCGCCGGAGTTGGAGAGCGTGACGGACCTGATGTATGCGCTTATTCGCCTGGTTGCCGAGCGCTCGGGCGTGGCGACCTCGGTCATTGCCTCGCGCGATGACCTGGCCGACTATATTGAGCATCCCGAGCAGAGCCCCCTGCGCGAAGGCTGGCGCTTTGAGCTCGTGGGCTCGCGCCTGGACGATTTGCTCTCGGGCAATATGGGACTCACCGTGAAGGACGGAAAGATTGAGTTGTTATAGGTATATAGTTACGCGGTTTTACCAAACCGCGTAACAGCTCGACGCTGCAAACGGCCGAGAGCGGCAATCTGACGTTCAATCGTCGCTCGCGTACCAAAGTACGCGTCGCTTCTCTTTCACGTCACCTTGCTCGCTCTCGGCCGTTTTCGCTGACATTGCCAAAACATCGATGTTGATTTGCTGGTCAGTCGAATGGGTAGAATGCCTCCAACGTGTAACTCGATTCGGAGGAATTCGCATGCCTTATTACTATGGATACGGCTTTGGCATTGACCCGCTGTACCTGCTGGTTGTTCTTGTCTGCACGGTGCTTGGCCTTGCCGCGCAGAACTATATTAACTCGACGTACAAGACGTGGTCTAAGGTGCGCTCGGACGGCGATACGGGCGCCACGGTCGCTCGCCGCATGCTCAACGCCAACGGTTGTAGCGCCGTGGGCATCAAGGGCGTTGCCGGCGAGCTCACCGATCATTACAACCCGCAGGACAACAACTTGTATCTGTCGGATGCCAACCGCTCGGGTGGGTCGGTCGCAAGCGTTGCCGTCGCCTGCCACGAGGCGGGCCATGCCGCCCAGCGTCAAAGCGGTTATGCCATGATGAAGGTACGCACCGCTTTGGTCCCTGTCGTCAACTTTACTCAGAACACCTGGACCATCGTGCTGCTCATGGGCCTGTTCATGAACATCGCGGGTCTCACGACCCTCGCGCTGGTCTTCTTCTCGTTTAGCGTGCTGTTCCAGCTGGTTACGTTGCCGGTCGAGATCGATGCCAGTCGCCGCGCCGTGGCGTATATCGAGCAGTCGGGCATGAGCTTCAAGCAGGTCAACGGTGCCAAGAAGGTCCTGACGGCGGCCGCGCTTACCTATGTGGCCGCAGCGCTCACTTCGATCATTCAGCTGCTCTACCTGATGGCTCGCTACAACAGAAACTCCAACCGATAACAAATTGGGTCGCTGGGCGCCGCGGGGATTCGTGTCCCCGCGGCGCTGTACTATGTGTTGGACTTAATTTCGCACGGGGCCGGAGCCTCTGTGCTCGATAACGAAAGGAGGCTGCGTGGCAGGCTGGAACCTAACCGGTAATGCCGTTTCCGCCGAGTTCGACGGTTCGGACGAGCAAGAGCGCAAGGAGCTCAGCGTGAGCCAGGCGGTGGAGATCGCCGCCGGTGCGCTCGATGCCATTCCGCAGCTGAGCGTCTTGGGCGAGGTCACGGGTTTTCGTGGTCCTAACGCCCGAAGCGGCCACTGCTATTTCCAGATCAAGGACGATTCGGCCGCCGTTGACTGCATCATTTGGAAGGGTGCCTATCTCAAGCGCATGTTCGATCTGCGCGACGGTATGCAGGTGAGCTTTAAGGGCAGCTTCAATCTCTATAAGGCTACGGGCCGCATGAGCTTTGTCGCTCGCTCGTTTTCGCTGGCGGGGGAGGGTCTGCTGCGTCAACAAGTGGCGCAACTGGCCGAAAAGCTACGCCGCGAGGGCCTGATGGACGAAGCGCGCAAACGCCGTATCCCGGTGTTCTGCTCGAGCGTGGCGGTCGTCACCTCGCTTTCGGGTGCCGTAATCGATGACGTCAAGCGCACATTGCGCCGCCGCAACCCACTCGTCGAGCTCGTCTGCGTGGGCGCCAAGGTTCAAGGCGAGGGTGCGCCGACAGAGCTCATTGAGGGCTTGCACCGCGCCGCTTCCATTACGCCGGCGCCGGATTGCATTTTGCTGGTGCGCGGCGGCGGCTCCTTCGAGGACCTCATGACCTTTAACGACGAGGAGCTTGCCCGTGCGGTGGCAGCCTGTCCCGTACCTGTGGTAACGGGTATTGGGCATGAGCCCGATACCTCGATCTGCGACATGGTAAGTGACCGCCGCGCCTCCACGCCCACGGCGGCGGCCGAATCGGTGGCGCCGGCTATGACGGAGTTGGCCGATGTGCTCGAGGCGCGCCATC
>CAVALS010000232.1:0-3508 GCA_963589385.1 Bacteroidaceae bacterium | reverse complement strand
GGTGCCTGCGATATGAAGGGTGGCCTGGCCTGCGCCATTGCCGCACTGGTCCATACGCTCGAGCGCGTGGCGGCAGAAGGCGAGCTGCCCCACCGCGGCTTTTCACTCATCTGCTCGGTCGACGAGGAAGACTTTATGCGTGGTTCAGAGGCAGCTATCGATGCCGGCTGGGTCGGCTCGCGTGAATGGGTGCTGGACACCGAGCCCACCGACGGACAGATCCAGGTAGCGCACAAGGGGCGTACGTGGTTCGAAATTGAAATGACTGGCGTGACGGCGCATGCGAGCCAGCCCTGGAAGGGCGCGGATGCCGTCGCCGCCATAGCCGAGGTCGTGTGTTCGCTCCGTCGCGCGTTTATGGCGCTGCCCGCGCACGATGAGCTGGGGCCTTCGACCATCACGTTTGGCCAAATCGAGGGCGGATATCGCCCCTATGTCGTGCCCGACCGCGCCAAAGTCTGGGTCGACATGCGTCTGACCCCGCCGACCGATACGGCCGCCGCGACGCGCATGGTAGAGCAGGCCATCGCCGTCGCCGAAGCCGCCGTTCCCGGTTGCCATGGCAGCTACACCGTGACGGGCGACCGCCCCGCCATCGAGCGCGACCCGAACTCTCCCCTTCTAGCAGCGCTCAAGCGTGCCGCCGATGACGTGACGGACGCGGACACGACCGTCGGCTTCTTTACCGGCTACACCGACACCGCCGTCATTGCCGGCAAGACAGGCAACCGCAATTGCATGAGCTACGGTCCCGGGTCGCTCGCGCTCGCACACAAGCCCAACGAATATGTGCCCCATGCCGATATCGTTCGTTGTCAGCAGGTGCTAATCGCGCTCGCCGATAACGTGCTCTGGGACGCGAGCGGCCAAGTTGGGGCATAATAAGCCGCGAACAAACCGACTCGTGCGTTAGGACCGCCCATGAAAGCACTTCCGTTTCCCTGCATCCGCCCGGCTCAGGACCGTGTGCTCGAGGCGCTGCCTGCGATGGGCGGTATCCTGAGCGGCAACGACGCCCTGCGCGGAGCCATTGCCGATGGTCTGATGCTCAAGGACCCGGGTGCGGCGTATTACGTGTACGAATGCTCGGGCGAGCCGGGACGTGTGACGGGTGTCGTGGCGATCTGCCCGACGAGTGTACTTGCGGGCGGCAAGGGCGATGCCAGCGCCGACGTGGCCGCCGCTGCGCACGCGATCGCCGAACTCAAAGTTCAGCCGCGCCCCGTGTCGCTCGCCTACGAGGCGTCGCCCGTCATGGACATCATCCTGGGCGCTGCCAAAGAGGGCGCCTCGCTCTACGCCGTCACCGACCCCGCGGGCATTACGCACCGCGTGTGGGAGGTCAAGCGCGAGGACGCCGTCGGCGCCATCCGTGCCATGCTCGACCAGGCGCCGGAGCCGGCACTGGCCGACGACCCTGCCTACGCTGCCGCACTAGTCGAGGCATCACAGCTCCTGGCCGACGATGCCCATGCTGCCGGCACCTACACGGGCAAAGAGCCGTTCAACTTTGCTGTAGCCGCACTGTTCCCCGCCGCGCAGATCGCCGGCGCCGCGCCGCAGGTTCCGACGGGTCTGCTCACGCACCAAGTCGCGCGGTTCTAGCAAGACCAGACCACGCAGCACAAAAATCGGCAGCTCAACAAACAGGGGGCGGAGATGCAGCAGGTACATGTATCTCCGCCCCTTTTGCGTCGAGAAGTTATGCCGGCGACCCGAGCCGCCACGCTCGCGTTATCCGCGCTGCGGACCTGCAGTAGCCACAAGCGGTTCAAGGCCCAGCTCGCGTGCGTAATCCTCCTGCGTAAAAATCTCAATCAGCTCAAACGTGTCGGATTCGTCGTCAAACGCAAAGTGCAGCACCGAGCAGTTGCCCGGCACACGGTCGCGCTCGTCTGCCGCCGCGCCCTTCACGTGATCCATAAACTCCTTGATAGCCGAGCCATGACTTACCGCGAGCACGCACGCATGGTCCGGACGCTGCATAAGCTCGGTCAGCGTCGCCACCATGCGCTCGCGCACCTGCATCTGGCCCTCGCCGCCAAACTGACGATAGAAATCGCGCCACGGGCGCTCGGGCATAAGCATCACGCGCTCGGCCTCAAAGTCGCCAAAGAACCACTCGCGCAGTCCGTCCAGACGCTCGTACGCCAAGCCCGGCCACAGGTTGGCGATAGTCTGCTCGGTGCGATGAAGTGTGGAGGTGTAGGCATGATCGGGCTCAATGCCGCGCGCACGCAAAAACATGCCGGCACGCGCCGCCTGGTCGCATCCCAACTGCGTAAGCGGCGAGTCACTCCAGCCCTGAATAATACGCTTAAGGTTGAATATCGTCTGTCCATGACGGACCAGATACAGATCTTTATTCATAGGGGTCCTTTCGTTCGTTACCAACCCAAGAGCGAAAACGCCCCGTCGCAATAGCCAAAATGAAGCACGGCACCGTTGTCGGGTAGTTCTCCCTCGCCAGTCACATACTCAAGAAACTCCTGGCAGGCTGAGCCGTGGGAAACCGCCAGCACGCAGTCGTGCTGCGGCCTGGCCATGATGCGGGACAGCGCCGCGACCATGCGCGACTGAAGCTGCACTTCCGACTCGCCGCCAAAGGCCACCGGATAATCGCCCCAGGGCTGCGGCGGCATCTCGCGATTTGATGTACCCTCCAGCGAGCCCAAATGCCACTCGCGCAGGTCATCGACCAGCTCTATCGAGCGGCCCTCACCAGCAATTAGCTCAGCCGTACGCCGCGCCCGGCCCAACGGGGAGGAATACACATGGTCAAAGGCCACGCCGCACGCCTCAAACGCCGCGCGCGTCGCCAGCGCCTGCTGACGCCCGCGCGCCGTAAGCGGCGAATCGTGCCAGCCCTGCAAAATGCTCTGCACATTGAGCTCAGTCTGCCCATGCCGCACCAAATACAGATCGGCCACATGCCCTCCCCTCGTACCACCACAAAGGGGACAGGAGTCTTTGTGGTGATTTTGCCGCCGGATTGCGCCGCAACGACGCACAACTACAGCAGCACGTCGGCAAGCGGACGCTTGGGCACGTGATGCACCTGCGCCCCATCGCGCCAGTAATTGATAGAACCATCCGGGTTGGAATCGATCGCATCGATGATCTGCGTTTCGGCCGGAACGCCAAACGCCATGATCAGCTTGAGCTCGTATCTGTCGTTATCGAGCCCCATGGCATCGATTGCGCGGGGCGTAAAGGCCTTGAACATGCAAGCCGCCACCTCGGGCGTTGCGCTGCGCGCGGCGAGCATCATCGTCTGAGCCGCGATGCCCGTGTCGACCTCGGTGATAGGCGCGGCGGGCTTGCCGGGAACGGCGCGCTCGGCAAGAATCGCGATGTAGCCGGTCGGGCGCTCGCCCTCGGCAGGGCCCGGCCAGTCCTTGAGCGCGCCGGCCCATGCGAGCTCGTCAAACACACGAGCGCAGTCCTCGGCGTCGCTCACCACATGAAAACGCAGACGCTGAGCATTAGCGCCGCAGGGAGCCAGGTG
>CAVALS010000231.1:0-3550 GCA_963589385.1 Bacteroidaceae bacterium | reverse complement strand
GTGCTTTTCGTCTTGCGCAGGACTGTAGAGCAGCAAACTTAACCGCCCCGCCCGGCAGGCAAGCGTACAGGAACGACATCTGTCCAACAATTCGTGCGAAACATAATGAAAAACCGTTTGATGTGAGTTAATATAAACAACGTCGTGAATCTGACTCCTGCCACATGCATGACAGGGGTTAAACACAAAAAGGAGTCAACTATGGTTTCTGAGAAGGCTACCCTCGTTAATCCTCAGGGTCTGCACATGCGTCCGGCTGGTCTGTTCGCCTCCACCATGGGCAAGTACGCCTGTGACGTGACGGTCGTCACCCCCGAGAAGGAGGTCAACGGCAAGTCCCCGATGGCCCTCATGGCTGCTGGTATCCCCTGCGGTACTGAGGTCGAGGTCAAGTGCGACGGCGCCGACGAGGCCGAGGCTCTGGCTGCTGCCATCGAGCTCATCAAGAGCGGTCTTGGCGAGTAGAACTCAAACGGGTCGCATGTTGAACAACTAAGTTCATATTTGGGGGCGCAGTGACCTGTTCTAAGGTAGCTGCGCTCTTTTGTCATGGATATGGCAAAACGCTTTATCACATGACACGGAGAGAGGAATGGGAATGTATCAGGGAGTCAACGCTTCCGAGGGCATCGGTATCGGCACCGTCATGGTCGCCGTCGATCCCGACTTGACGTTTGAGCCGCACGAGGTTGCTGATTCTGCAGCAGAGAAGGAGCGCTATCAGTCCGCTCTTTCGGTCTTCTGCGAGAAGACCCAGGCTCAGGCCGACCATATGAAGGAGACGGTGGGCGAGGCCGAGGCCGAGATCATGAGCGGACACATTGTCCTGGCTCAGGACCCGGGCATGACTGACGCCATCAACGCCGCCATTGACGGCGGTACCTGCGCCGAGCAGGCGCTCATGGACACCTCGACCATGTTCGAGAACATGTTCCTGTCCATGGACGACGAGATGTTCCGTCTGCGCGCGGCCGACATCGCCGACATCCGCACCGGTATTCTGGCTGAGCTGCTGGGCAAGGAGGTCGTCGACCTCTCTGTCCTGCCTGAGAACACCGTCGTTGTCGTGCACGACCTCACGCCGTCCATGACCGCCACGATCGATAAGGCCCACGTTGCCGGTATCGTCACCGAGACCGGCGGTCGCACGTCGCACTCCGCGATTATCGCGCGTGCCCTCGAGATTCCGGCTGTCCTTTCGGTTTCCAACAGCTGCACCGCGCTGCGCAACGGTATGACCGTTGTCGTCGACGGTGGCAAGGGTATCGTAGAGGCCGATCCCGACGAGGAGACGCTCGCCGCCTACACCGCCAAGGCCGAGGCCTTCGCTGCCGAGAAGGCAGCCCTCGAGGCCTTCCGTGGCAAGCCCTCCGTGACTGCCGATGGCATCAAGAAGATCATTGCCTGCAACATCGGTAACCCCGATGACGTGCCCAACGCGCTCGATCACGACGCCGAGGCCATCGGTCTGTTCCGCTCCGAGTTCCTGTTCATGGACTCTGCTGAGCTTCCTTCCGAGGAGGAGCAGTTCAACGCCTACCGTAAGGTCGCCAGCGCGCTCAAGGGTGCTCCGGTCATCATCCGCACGCTCGATGTGGGTGGCGACAAGGAGATTCCGTATCTGCATATGGTCAAGGAAGACAACCCCTTCATGGGCTTCCGCGCCGTGCGTTACTGCCTGGCCAATCCCGACCAGTACAAGGTCCAGCTCCGCGCTCTGCTGCGCGCTAGCGCCTTCGGTGACGTCAAGATCATGATCCCGCTCGTCACCTGCGTCGAGGAGGTCTTGGCTGTCAAGGAGCTCGTCGAGCAGTGCAAGGCCGAGCTGACCGAAGAGGGTCGCAAGTTCAACGAGAACATCGAGGTCGGCATCATGGTCGAGACGCCCGCCGCTTCGCTGCTCGCAGACCGTCTGGCCGAGGTCGCCGACTTCTTCTCCATCGGCACCAACGACCTGATCGGCTACACCATGTGCGCCGACCGTGGTAACGACACCATCTCCAACCTGTACCAGGTTTACTATCCCGCCGTGCTCCGCTCGCTCAAGAACATCATCGAGAGCGGCGTGAAGGCCGGCATCATGGTCGGTATGTGCGGCGAGGCCGCTGCCGATCCGCTGCTCGAGCCGCTGCTGATCAGCTGGGGCCTGGAGGAGTTCTCGATGAGCGCTCCGTCGATCCTGCGCGCCCGCAAGACCATCAGCCAGTGGACCAAGGCCGAGTGCGACGAGCTCGCCGAGAAGGCACTCGCCTGCAACACCGCCGCCGAGGTCAAGGCACTGCTCGAGTCCGCAGCTCGCTAATTTGGTATCAGAGGTAACCGCGTGGTTGGAATGGGCCGGCCACGCGGCCCTCACATATACAGGGGGTACTGTAAATGTTCTACACGCTAACCGCTAACCCGGCTGTCGACATGACGGTTTCGAGCTCTCCGCTCGAGCCCGACGAGAACGTCCGCACCGGCTCGGCCAGCTACACGGCTAACGGCAAGGGCCTCGACGTGTCCTTCGCCTTTAAGAAGATGGGCGTCGACACCGTCGCGCTCGGCTTCTTCGCTGGCTTCACGGGCAAGTTCATCGTCGAGGAGGTCATGAACCTGGGTTGCCTCTGCCGCCCGGTCTGGACCGACGGTATCACGCGCATCAACACCTACGTCAACGATGGCCAGCACGAGTACGGCATCCTGAACCCCGGTGCTCCGATCACGCCGCAGCACCAGGAGGAGCTCTACAACATCCTGGACACCGCGGGCGATCTCGAGTGCCTGATCGTTTCCGGCTCCGTGCCTCCCAAAGCTACGCCCGACTTCCTGGCTCAGGTCATGGAGCACGCTCAGGCTCGTGGCGCCGACGTCGTCCTGGACCTGTCCTCCGACAAGCTCAAGGAGCTCGCTCACAAGAAGCCGCTGCTCATCAAGCCGAACCATCACGAGATGAAGGCCATCTTCGGCGTGCCGGTCGACACCGACGACGAGGTCCGCGTTGCCATGAAGATGGCTCACGACGCTGGCGTTCAGAACGTGCTGCTCACCCGTGGTAGCCGCGGCGACGCTTACTTCTCCAACGGCGAGGATATTTGGTACGCCAAGCGTGAGTTCAACATCAAGCTGGTTTCTTCTGTCTGCGCCGGCGACTGCACCCTCGCTGCGTTCCTGCACAAGTGGTACAGGGATCGCGACAACGTCGAGGAGGCCATGAAGCTCGCTATGGCCACCGGCGCCAACGTTGCTGAGTCCGTCGGCATCGGCGACTTTGGTCACGTCGACGAGTACAGCAAGCGCGTTGCCGTTCGCAAGCTCGATCGCAAGTAAGCGAAACACGACAAACTCGTGCGCATACGGCGTCCCGGTTTCGACCGGGGCGCCGTTTTTTGTCCCACTCGAACCTCGGAGCCGCGCTTCATGCGTTCCACACCGTTCACCGAGTTGTTGTAGCCTTTTGCCGAAGCGTGGAATATACTTTCATTAACACGTTGCTTCGTGAAAGGAACATTCATGATTTACACGCTCACTGCAAATCCCGCTATTGACTACAACATCTCCTGCGATGGCT
>CAVALS010000230.1:0-3552 GCA_963589385.1 Bacteroidaceae bacterium | reverse complement strand
CCTGCCCGGTCACGCGCGAGTCGATCGACTGCGCGCGGCGGGCGGGCGTCGCCGTGGTGATTGCCGGCAACAGCACGCAGAACCTGGAGCGGCACATTCGCCGCGACGATCCACGTGATGCCGAGCACGCGCGACGCGGCTTTTGGGTCACCACGCTCGATGTGAGCGTGGGCGCCGATAGTGCCGACTTTGCCATTGTCGAACGTCTGCAGGCGGGCGACGTGGTCGTGACGCAGGACATTGGCCTGGCGAGCATGGTGCTCGGCCGCGATGCCTCCGCCATCGGCGTGCGCGGGCGCGTGTACGACAAGGCGACCATCGACACGCAGCTGTTTATTCGTCACGAGGAAAAGAAGGTGCGCCGCGCTGGCGGTCGCACCCGCGGGCCAGCAGCCTTCACCAGCGAAGACCGCGCCCGCTTTAAGCGCAACCTCACCGAGCTGCTGCGCTAACCAAGGCAGATTTTTGGGACATGCCTAAAACTCTGCCTTTTTGTTTTGGACGGTGTGAGCGCTCAGGATCCGTGGCTCAACAAAAAACGGGCTTCAAAATGCCATGCGTCGCCGCATTGTGCAGACGCCGTGCATGGCTATTTTGAAGCCCGTTTTGTTAGGACTACTTAGAGGCCAAAGGCAGATAGGACGAGGCCCCAGCCCGCGCCGATGACATACATCATGACCAGGAACACGGCGTTTTCGCGAGCGCTGCGGTTGGTGCGGAACAGCACCAGGTAGCCCACGCCGGCGGAAATGAGCGTGCCGGCGAGCATCGGCGCCAGCTGCAGCGCGCCTTCCAAATACAGTTGCGTAATGACCACGCTCGCCGAGCAGTTGGGGATCAGGCCGACAAGCGCCGAACCCAGGACGGCGAGCGTCTCGTTGCCACGCAGGAACTGCTCGATCGCAGATTCGCCAAAGGTCTCGAGCACGGCGACCAAAATCAGCGTCACCAGGAAAATGAATACCGATACCTGCACGGTATGCGAGATGGCGCTGCGGATAATCGACAGGACGGGCGCGCCTTCATGGGAGTGAGAGTGACCATGGCCATGATGGTGTTCATGCTCGCCCTCATGACCGTGATCGTGACCGTACCCATGCCCGTGCTCGTCCTCGTCCTCGTCGTCATCACAACCGCAATGGTCGCGCTCGCACAGCTCATGGATGTGATCGGCGCTCACGCCCGCCTCGGCCACCTCGTCGATGATGTCACCGCCGCTGTGGTCATCGTGCGCGCAGTTAACGTGCGCCGGATTGACCGCGGTCCCCAGCACGGTACGACGAATCGCCGCATGCGCACGAGCGTTGCGACGCAAACCGCGAATGGCGGCATCTACGATAAAGCCCGTGACCAGTGCGATCAGCGCTTTCGAAGCCAAAAGCATCGCCATAGTCTGCACGGGAACCTGCTCGGCAAGTAGCAGCGGCAGCATCTCGTCGGAGGTCGAAAGAAACACCGCCACCAGGGTTCCCAGCGTCACGACACGACCGGCGTACAGCGTTGCCGCCATGGCCGAAAAGCCGCACTGCGGCACCATGCCCAGCAACGAGCCAACGACGGGGCCAGCGGCGCCGGCACGCTTGATGGCGCCGTTGACGTGCTCGCCTGCCACATGCTCGAGCGTCTCGAGGGCCAGATATGTCACCAATAAGAACGGCACCAGCGCGAGCGTGTCCTTGCCGGCGTCGAGCAGAATATCAATCAGCAAATCCATGACGGATGGAACCTTTCGTGTCTTTCGGCAGCATTGTAAAAGTCCTAGCGGTCAACTAGGGTATTGTAGTTGTCCTAGGCGGGATGCCAATAGTTGCCCATGGTAAACTATCATCTCGCCACATCTCAATGACCCCGAGCCGCACAACGCGGTCCGTCCAAGGAGCAGCATATGAACGTATCGCAAGCACTCGAATACGAGCGCCAACCGTTTATCCCCATGTTTATCTATGGCGATCACGGCGCCATGGAATCCGAGCGTCAGAAAGGCGAAGAGGCCCTCAAGGTGCTCGAGACCGAGTACTTTACCGCCGAGGACGACCCCGGCTTCGACTTTGCCACTGTGCGCGACCTGGCCGACCGCAACCGCGACCTGTGCGACCAGATTGGCGAGGCGCGCCTGCGCAACGTAACGCCCGCGACGCTTTCGCGCGGTCTGTCCGACGCCGACACCTGCGCCGCCATCGGCAAGATGCAAAAGCGCACCGCCGCGTCCGTCATGCGCGAGATCCGCGGCGACCGCGACGCGCTCGGTGTCGCCTACGCTCGTAAGCCCATCCAGGGCACGGTGCTCGGCATCGATATCGAGACCACTGACCGCGCACCCGAGCGCGGCTACATCATCAACGTGGGCTGGGAGATCATGGAGCTCACCAGCGACGCCGTCCCGCACGACGCCGAGGCGCACTACTGCGGCCTGCCCGATATCTACCGCGGCGAGGATGTGCCGCTGTCGAATATCCACCACATCACCTGGGACGACATTGACGGCAAAACGCCCTTCCGCGAGAACAAGGAGCTGCAAAAGCAGCTGCTCAAGCTTATGAAGAAGTACCCGTACATGGCGCACAACGCCGCCTTTGAGGACAGCTGGTTCAAGATCCACCTGGACGGTTACGCCGAGGCACGCCGCGCGGGTAAGATTATCGTCATCGACTCGCGCCAGATCTGCCGCAGCCTGGACGCCGACGTGCGCTCGCTTCCCCGCGAGTCCGCACCCGCCGCGCTCGAGAACTGGGCGCGCCGCCGTGGCACCCTCGCCGCCGACGCCAACGAGCAGCACCTGGGCCTCGACGACACCGACCTCATGCTCCGCACGGTGCAGGCCGAGTTTAACCTCAAGAACCTGTTTGCCAAGTAGAAACGTCTACGACAAACTCCGGCGTAGATCACGAGCGGCCTCGCAGCGGGAAACCCCGCAGCGGGACCGCCCTACGTTCCACAGATAGATCTGCCATCACAAATTCTGAACCCTCATTTTGAACGATTTCGACCAATTCCCGACACGTAATTCGTTGTCGGATGGTGATGCATCACTATCAAATGTGCGGCAATTGAGTAGTTATATGCTAGGGCTAAGCTGCGAAAACTTTTATTTAGGGCCTACCAACCCATAATTGCGTCAAGCTTTTTGACAGCATTTGGTTAGACCTCTAAAACGACTTTTCCACTCAGCGCCATCAACACGGCATTAGCTGGCACGATATATACCATGAGTATCGTATTGTCACATACCACGGCAAAAGCGGTCTACCAGGCCGCGCATTCGGTGTCTGCGAAAGGTATCGAGTCCTGTAACCCTGCCGAGATTTACGGATCATGTCCCACCGGAACGCTTCTTGACGCAGCCGCAGAATGGCTCACCAAACATGATGTTTCCCTCGGCGCAAATGATTCCCTCGAGGTGATGGTGTTTGATCGCAGGAATGCGCGCTATGCAATGAACTGTCAATGCCACGTTTCTTCAAAACGATTCTCGAACTCACGCTTTATAGAGCTCAAAGATGGCATCTTCGTTGTTGGCGTTGAGCTTTGCGCACTTCAGGCCGCCACCTATCT
>CAVALS010000229.1:0-3579 GCA_963589385.1 Bacteroidaceae bacterium | reverse complement strand
TGGAGTCCGGCATCAAGTTCTCCACCGACTACCAGGTCTGCGACACCTACATCGTCTCGGTCCCCACGCCCTACGACAAGCTCGACAAGAAGATCGACCCGTGCTACGTCGTGGCTGCCTGCAAGACCGTCCTCGAGGTCGCCCCCGAGGGCGCCGTTCTCGTCGTTGAGTCCACCGTCTCGCCCAACACCATCGACCGCTTCGTGCGCCCGCTGCTCACAGAGGCCGGCCGCGAGGACGTCAGGCTCGTCCACGCCCCCGAGCGCATCATCCCGGGCAACATGGTCTACGAGCTGCTGCACAACAACCGCACCATCGGCGCCGACGACCCCGAGGTGGGTGAGGCCGTGGCGAAGGTCTACGCCAGCTTCTGCCAGGGCGAGATCTCCGTCACCGACATCCGCACCGCCGAGATGACCAAGGTCGTCGAGAACACCTTCCGCGCGGTCAACATCGCATTCTCCAACGAGCTCGCCAAGATCTGCCGTATCGGCGGCATGGACGTCGCCGAGGTCATCCGCATCGCCAACAAGCACCCGCGCGTCAACATCCTCAACCCCGGCCCGGGCGTCGGCGGCCACTGCATCCCGGTCGACCCGTGGTTCCTGGTCGGCGACTACCCCGAGACGGCCAACTTCATCCGCCTCGCCCTTCAGACCAACGCCTCCATGCCCGAGTACGTCATGCACCGTGCCCACGAGGTCATGGCGGAGCGCGGCATCACCGACGCCTCGAAGGTCGGCATCTACGGCCTCACCTACAAGGAGAACGTCGACGACGTCCGCGAGTCCCCTACGCTGCAGATGCTCGAGTCCATGTCCGAGCACCTTTGCGCCGGCTCCGTCAAGGTCTACGACCCGTGGGTCGAGCGCGACGAGGTCCCCGGCCAGGTCCATTCCATGGAGGAGTTCTTGGACGGCCTGGAGATGGTGATCGTAATGGTCGGCCACTCGCAGGTCAAGGACAACCCGGGCGTCTTCGGCGACCGCATCCTCATCGACCCGCGCAACGTCTGCGGCAACGGCGAGAACGTGTACAAGCTGTAGGGGGCATGTGGACGATTTCAACTCCATAACGAGTAACGGCGCGCGCACTTGCCCTACGGCTGTATTGAACGTCTTGGCGATAGCTGCTTGCGGTGTTGGCTCTGCACATAGTTTCAATTGTTTGATGACGGCAGGTGTCTGATTTGATCTGGATATTGCGATCGACCAATTCGGAGGTCACCGATTTTTACCTCGAGACCGTCGCAAGCGCCTTAGAAAAGGCAGGTTTTGCAACGACGACGGTGTCCGCCGAAAGGGTGAAGGAATGCGTCGCTGCGCATGCGCGGAGTGAGGACTGGTTTCTTTCTTCGAATGCCATGGAAACTTGCAGGTTATATTTACAGGGAGCCAGAAATGTCATTCTCTGGTGTCAAGGTATCATTCCAGAGGAAAGCTATCTGCGCAACGGGAGCAAGGGCAAGTCGGCTATTCTCTCGTTGATTGAGAAAAGCGCTCTTAAGAAGGCTGCGTTTTGCCTTTTCGTTTCCGACGATATGCGCCGGCATTATGAGACGAAATACGGGCTTTCCTTCGAGGGTCGATGTTTCGTGATGCCCTGCTTCAACTCCATGTTTGAACAGGGGTCTTTCTTCGCCGAGGGGAAATACGATTCGCCGACTTTCGCTTATGTCGGCTCGATGGCCGCCTGGCAGTGTTTCGAGGAAACCGTCGATCTTTACAAGGAGCTGGAATCTCGACTGCCTGGGGCGTTTTTGAAGGTGTTGACCTTCAACCAGGCCGGGGCACGGGAGATCTTGAGGGCTAAGGGCGTCGAGCGTTACGAGGTGGGGTGCGTACCGCCCGAGAAGGTCGCTGGCGAGCTTGCCAAGGTGGCATACGGTTTCGTCATCAGGGAAGACGACCCTGTCAATCGGGTCGCCACACCGACGAAGCTCTCGTCTTACATGGCGGCCGGGGTTATTCCCGTGTTCAGCGACTGCATCGGCAGCTTTTCGGGTCTGGCACGTGGACTGAAATACGCCATTCCCGTCGGTAGATCTGTCGACGTGGACGCGGTTGCTCGGCGCTGCGCGGAGCCCGTTCGGCGGGAAGAGGTTCTCAGGGAATATCGACGAGTTTTCGATACCTATTATTCGCGTGAGTACTACGTCCAGGGCCTTGCGCCGCTACTGGGTTCCGTCATACGTGAAGGAAGGCGCGCTTGATAGATAAACTGAACAATAAAGCCGAATCTGATTGGAAGAGCTTCGTTGCGATGCTCTTCTTTGTTGTGCCGTTTTTCCGGCCGACAATCATAAACGATTGGGCCGCCGTGTCGGCTTTGAAAAGTATATTCGCGATTTGGCTCCTTGTGGCGTGCGCTGTTTCCGTTGCCCGATTTATTGCAAGGAACGGCAGGATTGGCCTTTTCTTGTTGGGGCTCACCTCCATGCTTCTGGTGATGTATATATCGACATTCGCCCATGGCGGGGCGAATTACGATGCGATGATCAATACGGCGATGATTCTGAGCTCGGCACTGCTTGTGACGACGCTTGAGAGGCGCGAAGTGAGGCCGTTCCTTCTCGCGCTTGCTGTGCTCCTACTCGTTCTCGCGGCCTCTGAGCTCGTTCTGCGCTTCGCGTTTCCGCAGGGGATTTACCGTATGGATGGGAGTGCCAGGTGGATACTTGAGAACGGCAGCTTGCAAAGCCGTTGGTGCTTCGTTCTCGTCTTTGCCGCTGGAGCGCTAGATTATATGAGAAAGGGCAGGTATAGTCTCTTTTTCTTCTTCTGCGCGGCAATATCGCTGCTCCTTGTGTTCCAACTTGCGAGCGCGACCTCTACCGTGGCGCTCGTCGCGGAGGTTGTCATCTTTATTTTCGCCGGGAACAAGCGGTTCCAGCGAGCGCTTACATGCCGTAGGGTCAACCTGGTGTTCATCGTATTGGTGATAGCCATCGTCTTCTTAAGAATTGCCGACTACCTCCCATACGATTCAATCGCATCGTTTCTCGGCAAGGACTTGAGGTACATGAGCGGTGCAACGTTCACAGGGCGCACCTACATATGGGACTCCGTGATTTCGTCTATCGCTCAATCCCCCGTTTTCGGATACGGCTATCAGCAGTATGTCGCGACGGACATCTACCAGTTCTATAGCCAGACGAATTACGGCAGCGCTCATGACTTGTGGCTGCAGATTGCATTCCAGGGCGGTTTCGTTGGGCTTTTTTGTTTTTTTCTCGCCTACTTTTCGCTTTGCCATAAAGCCGATGCCGTTGATCTGGGACGGGCCCGGACTCTCTTTATAGGACTTCTCATTGCTTTTCTTATTACATCTATTTTCGAAAATACTTTGAACAGCACGCTTATCCTTGCTCTCGCCATTCCAACTTCGGGTGTAATGCTTGAGACGTTGGAGGGGCGCGGTGTTCCGATGGGAGGCGGCGCAGATGTCAAGGTTTAGCCTGGAGGAGAAGGGTAGCTTAGGCGGCAACATCGGCTTGGCGATATTGGCACAGGGAATTTCCTTTATCTCTAGCATCATGATGGCCGTCGTGGTTCCAAAGGCCCTTGGTGTTGAAGACTA
>CAVALS010000228.1:0-3599 GCA_963589385.1 Bacteroidaceae bacterium | reverse complement strand
TCGAGCGCGACCTCGACCTGGTCGGCTGCTTCGGAGGGAACGAGGTTGCTCTCTGCGTCTGCCATGCTCTTTGGACTCCTATCGCGGCGGGCTCGCCGTACGGGTTATTATGGAATGCAGTATGCCGTGCGACCGCATGGCCGCCGCGGCAACAAGACTCAGTATACCCGGGGGAGCACCCATGGAATCGTTGTACCGAAAGTATCGCCCGCTCACCTTTGACTCCGTGGTGGGCCAGCAGCATATCGTCTCGACGCTCGAGCACGCCATCACCGAGGGACGCCTGTCCCACGCCTACCTGTTCTGCGGACCGCGCGGCACGGGCAAGACCACCATGGCGCGCATTCTGGCCAAGGCGCTGCTGTGCCGCAATGCCGAGGCGGCGCGCACCGAGGGTGCAAGCGGCTGCATGCCTGACGGTACTTGCGAGGAGTGCGAGCTCATTGCCGAGGGTAACCACCCGGATGTCTACGAGCTCGATGCCGCAAGCCGTACCGGCGTGGACAACGTGCGCGAGGAGATCATCAACTCCGTCAACTTTGCCCCGGTGCGCGGCAAGTACAAGATCTATATCATCGACGAGGTCCACATGCTCACGACGGCGGCGTTCAACGCGCTGCTCAAGACGCTCGAGGAGCCGCCGGCACACGTGATCTTTGTGCTGTGCACCACCGACCCGCAAAAGATTCTGGAGACCATCCTCTCGCGCTGCCAGCGTTTCGATTTCCATCGCATCGGCAACGAGGATATTGAGCATCGCCTGGCATACGTGTGCGAGCAGGAGGGCTTCGATTACGACGACGAGGCGCTGGCTATCGTGGCGCGCCATGCCAAGGGCGGCATGCGCGACGCGTTGTCCACGCTGGAGCAGCTGAGCGTCTTTGGCAACGGTTCTGTGCATGCGGACGATGCCCGCTCGCTTTTGGGCGAGGTTTCGGACCAGATTCTGGGCGAGTTTGCCCGCGCCATTGCCGATCGCGATGTTGCCGAGCTCTATGGACTGATCCGTGCGCAGGTCGAGGAAGGAAACGACTTGCTGGAGCTGACGCGCGACCTGGTGGCGCATGTGCGCGACGTGTACGTTGCCTGCGTTGCCGGTGCCCGTGCCGAGCTGTTTGAGGGCGGCTCCGAGCAGGCCGAGGCGCTTGCTGCCGAGGCCGCTGCCTTTGGCGAGCATCCTGCCGACCGCCTGGCCCGTGTGCTGACAGTGCTCGACGATGCCGCGCTGGAGATGAGGGGCGCGAGCGACGTGCGCCTGGTGCTCGAGATCGCCTGCACGCGTCTGGCACGTCCCGAGGCCGATTTAACGATTGAGGCATTGGCCGAGCGCGTGGCGCGTCTGGAGGCCATGGTTGCCAATGCCGCCGTGCCGGCGAGCGTGGCTGCTGCTCAGGCCGCCGCGCCTGCAGCATCCGTACCCGCTGCTGCCCAACAGCCGACGCTAATTTCGGGCGCTCGTGCTGCCACTCCGGCGGCATCCGCTGCCCCCGCTGCTACGTCCGCGCGCCAAGGCGGTATGCCTTGGGACCGTGGTGCTGCTGTTCCGACTGCCCAGCCTGCGCCCCGTTCTGCGTCCGTGTCAGCTTCCAAGCCTGCAGCGCCTGCGCCTCAGCTTGCGCCGGCTCCGACGCCTCAGCCCGTTGTGGCCCCCGCGCCTGCCACCGCTCCGGCACCTAAGCCCCAGTCCAACAATGCCGCCCAGGTTGCCGCAGCCGGTGCTGCCGAGACCCCCGCGGTCGAGGACGCCGGCGAGCTCCAGCGCAAATGGGCCGAGGTCGTCGAGCGCGTCAAGGCTCGTCAGGCCTCCTACGCAGGGCTTTTGCTCAACGCCCGCGCCACGGCCGACGACGGCTCCAAGCTCACGGTCTCGTTCCCCGCGGGTTCGACTTTTGCCATTAAGATGCTCGGTCGCGCCGATACGCAGTCGGTGGTCCTGCCGACGGTTTGCGCGGTCTTCGGTCGTCGTACCGTCGACTATGTCCTGGATGGGGGTGGCACGCCGGCTCCTCAACATGAGGAGCATTCTCCATCTGCACGGGCTGCGGCATCTGCGGACCCGCAACCCGTGTCCTCGGCGGCCCCTGTATCCTCGAGCGCCAGCGCGCCGCAGCAGCAGGCGGCGCCGGTAGCGGCATCGACCCCGTCGGCGCCTAAGCCCGCGGCGCCCAAACCGGTTACTCCGACACCCGCGCCCAAGCCCGCCTCGCCCGCTCCCAAGTCGTCTGACCTGGGCAAAGCCCCCTGGCTACGCTCCGACAACCCCGCCGGTGCTCCTGCCACGGGTAAGCTCCCGACCGAGCCCGCACCCCGTGCGCCCGAGCGCTCGGCTGCCCCCAAAGCTCAGCCTGTCGCGCAGTCCGCGCCGTGGGAATCCGAGCAGGTGCCCTACGACGACGCTATGGTCGGCGGCTTCGCTGGCGATGCGAGCGGGGACGATCTGCCTCCGTTCGACGTGTCGGGTGCGACGCCCGCGCCCAAGCCCGCTGCGGCGGCATCCACGGCCCCCGCAAGCGACGACGCCCCTGCGGCTCCCTGGGAGTCCAACCCCGGTGCCGGCAGCCCCTTCGGCCACCAGGGCGCAGCCCCGAGCATCCCGCAGACCGAGGACGAGGCCAAAGACCTCATCCGCAGCGTCTTCGGTCAGGCCACCATCTTCAAACCGGTGGAGTAGCTGTACGGGCGGGTATACTGCTCAAGAAGAGAACCCCTTGCCCGGGCGCATCTGTATTTCGGACATGTGCAACGTGGCGCCGCGTATATCGCATTCGAGCAGACAGGTGCGTGACGGTCGGCCTAGGATGCTGAGGTCGATACGATACGTCGCATGGCTGTCCGTGTACTCGACTTGCTCGGCGTTGACGGTTGCTCCGATTGCCGAATAAACGCCTGGCTCGGCATCGACAATCTTGAAGTCCTTTATCTTGACCTTGAACTCTTGGTAGAGGGACGGGCTGTTGTAGTAAACGGTTCGGGTTCCGTCGACGCACTCGTCGGTCGTCTCCCATTTGACGATGGGCTGATCCGAGCTGGCTATCAGCAGTTCTGCTCCAAAGGCTATAGCATGGGTGATGACAACCAGCAATGCTCAGCCGACAAAGAGATAGAGAACCAAATATGCAACGGGGTGTTTTGAGCGGATGTTTTGGAGCGCGTCGGGGGCGTTCATGGGGCACCTCCAAATTGCTATCTATGGCAATCAAATTATACCCCGCCGTCATGCGTGCCGCCTCGAGTAGTGGCTCGGCATTCAGCCATTTAGTGGTACGCATTAAATGTCGGATTCCGGCTCTACAAGATTTAGCTTTCAATATTATGCAGATGCGAATTATTCAACTTTGCATAATCTTGGGGGCGCATCACGCTCCAGGACATGTATATCGACTGAGGTAACACGTCCGCCCCGCTCTCTCGCCGCGCGCCGTGGTACGATTTTTGAGTTTGAAAGTCCCGCCGTGCTCCGGCTGCCCTTGCAGCTCGGCGTGCGGCCGCACGTAAAGGAGCCATCATGGCCGGTATGAACATGCAGCAGATGATGAAGCAGGCCCGCAAGATGCAGGAGCAGCTTGCCGCCGCGCAGGAGAACCTCAAGTCCCAGACCG
>CAVALS010000227.1:0-3620 GCA_963589385.1 Bacteroidaceae bacterium | reverse complement strand
ACGCCGGTGACGGCCGATCTGACGCTGTATGCCAAGTGGACCAAGAATGCCACCAACCCTGGCGGTAATGGCGGTTCTGGCACTAATGGTGGCAACGGTGGCGCTGGCAACGGTTCCGGTGCTGGCGCTGGCACTGGCACGGGCTCCGGCTCCGGCACGAAGGGCCCGCAGGCCGGCGGCGCTATCGCCCCGGGTCAGAAGCCGGTGACCAAGACGACGGTGTCGACCAAGACCGAGACCAAGGAAAACAAGTCCGACAAGAAGGGCTCCGATAAGTCCGACAAGAAGGATGAGAAGAAGTCTGAGAAGAAGGACAGCAAGTCCGACAAGAAGTCCGATTCCAAGTCCGATACGGGCGCTGCTTCCACGACCACTGCTAAGAAGTCCTCTGGTGCTTCCGAGCAGGAGACGGGCACCAACCCGCTCGCCATCGTTGGCATCGCCGCCGGCGTGATTGGCCTTGCGCTCATCGCCGTCTTCGTGCTGACCAAGCGCGGCAAGGGTGACGGTAATGCCCGATAAGCCCAAGGAGACCAACGGGCAACAGCCCGACTCCTCGTTTATCCAGCTCGATGATCCAAAGCAAAAGGGCGCCGCTTCGGCGGCGTCCGCTCCTCGACGGAAGGCGCTCCTTGGCGTTCTGACTGCCGCATGCGTCGTTCTGATCGTGGTCTCTCTGGGCTTTGTTCATCCCTCCGAGAGCGGTGCTTGGTCCATTGATTGGATCGTCCAGACCGTGGCGGGGGAGAGCATCGTCGCCAAGGATGGCAATGGGTCCGGCTCGACTGTCGCTTCGGGCAAGGCCGGGTCCAAGGATTCCAAATCTTCTGATGATACGAATGACGGGTCTAGGGGTTCTGACAAATCTGACTCCAAGAAAGATTCCGAGTCTTCGGACAAGGAATCGGACAAGAACTCGGATAGCAAGAAGTCCGGCGAAAAAGGAGCGGGAAATAAAAAGACTGACAACAGTCAGTCGGCTTCTCAGAATTCGGCAACGTCCGGTGGGCCTTCTGCCGTTCCTGATAACAGTAATGCCCCCTCGGGCAACCAGAGCGTCTCTCAGGAGTCTAGCTACGTTACCGTGACTGTCTCGGTTACTTCGAGCGCTGTGGGCAATCCTGTGTCCGCTGGTGGTACCTACACCTTTAATGAGGGAGCAACTGCCTACGACGCTCTCTGCGCGCTGGGTATTTCTATAAATGCGCGTGGCTCGTCGTTTGGCACTTATGTTGCCGCCATCGGTGGCCTGGCCGAGAAGGATGAAAACTATGGAAGCGGTAGCGGCTGGTGTTATTCCGTCAACGGCACAACGCCCATGACAGCCTGCAGCAACTACGTTCTCTCAAACGGCGACAACGTGGTCTGGTATTACGTGACAGGCTAGGGGCCTCGACATATCGCATCAAACGGGCGGTTCGGACAAACATCCGAGACGCCCGTTTTTATACGAATGGGACGTCATTTCCCAATCGAGGCTCAACCGGAAATTGCATCCCGCCCTGTAGGCGAATTCCGGGACGCAGCTTCCCGTTGGGGCGGGTTTCGGAAAGCGTGTTCCGCTCTGAGGGCTCATTCCGGGATAGACTTTCCGAAGCAGCGCCCATTGGGAAGCTGCGGACCGTATTGGGCATCGATTTTGGGATGCGCTTTCCGCTAGAGCCACGTTGCGGAAGCTGTGTCCCGTTCTGAGGCTGCAATCTGGGACGCGCTTTCCGCGGGGCGACCATGGGGAAACTACTACCCATTCCGACGCTGCGGCCCGCCTTGTGCGCTTTCCTCGGCAGGCTCTGCAAACAAAAAACCGGTTGGAATGGGAATTCCAACCGGTTATACATTCAAGCAAATAGTGAATCGACTACGACCGTGCGCCTTCGAGGAAGAAGCGCCGGCTGAAGTAGTTGTACCAGGTGACGAGGAACGTTGCGATGGCCTTCATGGCCTGGTAGCCGATGCTCAAAAACGTGACGCCCACAAACATGTACAGGTCGTTGAGACCCAGACCAATCACCGACAGGATGGTGAAGATCGTGAACTCGCGCTTGCGGCTCATGCCCTCGCGATGGTCGAACACGTACTTCATGCTGAGCCAGTAGTTAACCACGACGGACGTGGTAAACGAGACCGTGGTGCTCATCAAAAAGTCGAGGTGGAACAGCTCGACGAGCGCAATAAGCATGCCCCAGTCGATGCCAAAGGAGATAAGACCCACGACAGCGAACTTGAGGAACTGCTTGGTATGAGGTTGTGCCAGTGCCTTGCGCACGTAATCACATCCAATGCGTTGATGAATCGAGCAGAGGATACTTTAGAGCTTTTGCAAGGGAAACGTAAGGTCTTTGCCAAGAACTATACGAACTCGCCAAATTTTCAAGAGGTAATCCGCAAACGTTGCAAATCTTCCCGTAAACGAGCAAAGCCCACGAATAACGCAGCGCTCGACGCGCGTCATCCGTGGGCATCGTAAGGCTGTAAGGTTGCGAGTTACTTGGTCTCGTCGCCCTCCAGGAAGATCTTTCGGGTCACAAAGTTGTAGACCATGCCAAGCGCGGTGGCGCAGATCTTGGCGATATTGGCCTCGAGCCCCAGACCGGCGTTGAGTGTCAGCACGATACCGTCGTTGAGTGCCAGGCCGATCACGGACAGCACGACAAAGATAATGAACTCGCGGCGGCGGCTCATGCCTTCCTTGTGCGCAAACACGTACTTCATGCTGGCGACGTAATTAAAGATGAGCGAGACGATAAAGCCGCTGGTGTTGGCGATTAGGATGTTGAGGCCCAGACCGTAGTGGAGCAGATTCATAATGCCAAAGTCGATAACCGTGGCAATGACACCGACGACGCCAAATTTCATGATCTGCGCAAGGAGCTTTTGCATGGTACCTGCCTTAAGCTGGCGCCGAAGCGCCGCGGGGATGACAAACTCAGCAAGTTTAGCCAATCCCCGCGGGTGGTGCTAGGCGCGCTCCTCGATAGCACCGTTTCTATATGCATCGAGGAGCTGGCGCAGGTCCTGGATCTGGCCGCGGATCTTGGCTCCCGAATCGGTGTCGCTCACCATGCGGCGACGGTCTGCTTGGTCAAAACGGTTGGTCTCGCTTTCGATGTCCACGTTGCGCGTGAGTGCCTCGGCAACCGTCGTAAAGGCCCGGTGCGACTTGAGGCGGCAGCCGCGCGAGCTCGAGATGAGCGTATAGCCGGCGATGCCCGTCTTGGGATGGTAAGCGCGGCAGAAGCCGCCATCGATGACCAGCAGCTTGCCCTCGGCGCGGATGGGTTGCTCGCCCTTGGTGGTTTTAACGGGCGTGTGGCCGTTGATGATGTGGCCGGTCGGTGAACATGCCATGGGCGCGACGCCAAACTCGCGCATGATGTCATCGCAGACCGAGGGCGACTTGGTAAGCGTAAAGTACGGATCCATCGGCTCGACCCAGGTGCTCTTATCGGCGATATAGGCGCGCTCAAAGGTACGCACCAGGCGTCCACTGGCGGGCGAGTTAAAGCCAATCCACAGGTACCACATCCAGTCGAGGGCGTCGCGGTCGCCCATGCGCCAGGCGCGGCGGGCGATGTGGTCGCAAAAATCGAGATAATCGCGGCCAGCGTGCCAGGTGCCCA
>CAVALS010000226.1:0-3636 GCA_963589385.1 Bacteroidaceae bacterium | reverse complement strand
TGTCATGCGGACTCCAAACCGGACCTGATGGTCCAACTTTTTGTCCGCAGTCCCACCTGCCAAAATAAACCTGTCCCTTTTTGGTAGGTCAGTTAACGCAGTCCAGGTTGAGCATATGCGAGCGAGCAGGCTCCGGGTGCGGTAAGGTGACGTGAAACAAGCGGGCGCTGACCTTTTGGTCGCGCCCGTGCAGTTGAACGTCAGATTGCCGAGCCCGGGGCCTGCGCAGCGCCGAGCGGTTACGCCGTTTGTAAAACGGCGTAACTTAAAGGTTCATGTTGCCGTGGATGTAGGGGGTGACCTCGGGGGAGATATGGTCGCAGCCCAGCTCGCGCAGCGCGGACTCGATAACGGCGGGCAGCGGGGTTTTGCCCTCGGCATCGACGGCGTTGCCACCGAGGGCAGCAATCTTGGCGACATCTGCGGGTGCGGCCTCGATATGCATGCAGCCGCCGATCAAGCGCGCGCGTACCTGTGCCAGATCAAGATTGTGCAGGTAATCCTCGCAGGCGCGGATTAAATCGACCTTCTCGCGCGTAAGCTCCTCGCCCGTGGGGACGCGGGTGGCAAGACATGCTCCCGCCGGCAGGTTCCAAACGGGATAGCCCCATGCGCGCAGCAGCTCGCGCTCTTCGTCCTTGGTAAAGCCGACCTCCATAAGGGGTGAGCGTACGCCGAGCTCTTCTGCCGCACGCATGCCGGGGCGGTAGTCACCGCGATCGCTTGCATTGCTGCCATCGATGACGGTGGGAAAGCCGAGCGACTTGGCGTGGTTGACGATGGCGGTAAAGCCGGCGTGCTTGCAGTGGTAGCAGCGATTAGCATCGTTGCAGGCTACTTGGGGGAGCTGCAGCTGATCCACCGAAAGATTGAGCACGGGGAGCTTAAAATGCGGCCCCTCATTGGCCTGCCCATCAACGGACTGCTCAAACGAAGCCTGCTCGGGCGTGCCGATGAGCGGCGTGGTGAGATGGACGAGAAGAGTATTGGTAGGCATGACGCGGGCGCATACGGCGGCCAAAAAGCTGCTGTCAACGCCGCCGGAAAACCCGATAGCCACGCGCCCGTATGCCAAAAGCAGCTGCTCGAGCGCCGATAGCTTGTCTTGAAGCTCCTCTGCGGGTGCCGTGGTGTCTAAAATCATGAAACGTTCCTTATCGTTGAGTACTCGATCGAAAACTATAATCCTAATGCGTTACTTGCCATAAGACTTCTATCTGTGTAACGAAAGTGCAATATGGTATATACGTTATATACAAGTTGCCAAATGCGGTAGAGTTGCAGCAACGCGACAGCGAGAGTCGATGGGGGACCGATATGATCAAGGCTGTTATTTTTGACATGGATGGAACGCTGGTCGATACCGAGCGTTTGGGGATTAAGGCCTGGAAGGCAGGCGCCGCTGAGCTGGGGCTCGCGATTGATGAAGCGCTGATCCATCAGTTTATCGGCCGCACGCTGCCCGATGTTATGGACATCCTCGATAAGCATTATGGCAGCCACGAAACCACCGAGGCGATCTATCGTCGCCACAAGGAGATTCGCGACGAGATGGTCAAGACCGAACTGGAACTTAAGGCCGGCGCCGCCGAGTGCCTAGACGAGCTGCTAGCTGCGGGCTATCACGTGGGCCTAGCGACGTCGTCGCGCCTCGTTACGGCCGAGCGCAACCTTAAGATGGTCGGTCTTTTTGACAAGTTTGAAACGGTAACGTGTGGCGAGGACGTCGTGCACGGCAAGCCCGACCCCGAGATGTATCTGCTCGCCTGCGAGCGTGCGGGCTTTGCCCCCGAGGAGTGCGCCGTGGTCGAGGATTCGCGCAATGGTTGCGTCTCGGGCATCACGGCCGGCTGCCACGTCTTTGCCGTCCCCGATATTGTGCCGCTGCCGCAGGACGTGGTGGATGGCTGCGAGGCCGTGCTCGATACGTTGTTCGACCTGGCGGCGGCAATCAAGACTGTGCGCTAGAAAATTGCGGCGTTGAAACGAGCGATTGCTCACGTTTGCGCTTAAGCAAAAGGGGTCCGGCAATGGTCGGGCCCCTTTTGCTTAAGCGGCGACTTAGCATACTCGCGGGCGTGCTATAGATACGCACCGAGGTTGATGGCCGTGGCGTCGGTCTGGCTGCTTGCCTGGGTGCTGGCGCGTTCCAGTAGGAACGGACGTACCAGTTCTTGGCGGTTGATATCCTCGGCGGCGACTGCGGTGACGGTACGCACTGCGGAGCCGACACGGATATGCTTGATCTTTGCCGGGGCCTTGTTCTCGATTTGCTCCATCAGCAGTTGGACACCCTTGCGGCCAATCTCGTAGCCCGGGGGCGCTACCGTAGTGAGCGGGACCGATCCGCTCCAAGCGAGCGGGTTGCCGTCGCATCCGGCCACGCGTACTTGCCCGGGGACAGAGATGCCCTTGTCGACCAGTGCCGAAACGACGCCCGAGGCCAACACATCGGTCAGGCCGACGACAAAATCGGGACGTTCGTCCGCGGGGCGCTCGGCGATTTGGGCACCGATGCCGTAGCCGTCGGCAGCGGTATTCCATTCGCCGGCGTCGATGACTTCGATCTTGATATCGGGGTGCAGGGCGAGCGCCTTATGAATGCCAAGGACGCGCAGGGTGAGTTGCATAAATGCTGCTCGGCCGACGACGACAATATGGTGCGCGCCGCGGGCGATGGCAAGTTCGGCAATGATGCGACCCTGGGCCTCATTGTCGGCCGCTACGTAGTAGCCGGGCTCGGAGCAATGGATGTCCAGATGGACGATCGGCACGGGCATCTTGGTCATGGCGGGGTGCCAGTCGGGGGATGCCATGGGCTGAACCATGACGCCGGACATCTGGGTGCCCATAAAGTAGCGCAGGTAATGGTCCTCGAGAATATCGTCGTTATCGGCGTTGGCGATGAGCAAGTCGTAGCCGTGCTTGCGGGCCTCGTTGTGGGCGCCGCTGGCGATTTGGAGCGAAAAGCCGTGATCGAGACGGGGGAGCACCAGGCCAAAGGACTTGGTGGCGCCGCCCGCGAGCTGACGAGCGCTTTGGTTGGGCAGGTAGCCAAGGCGACTGATGGTCTCGTTGATGAGCTTGAGGGTCTCGGGGCGCAGCTTTTCGGGATGGTTGAGCGCGTTGGAAACCGTGCCCAGCGAAACCCCGGCCTCGCGCGCGACGTCGCTGATTTTTACCTTTGCCATAGCGGCCCCTTTGATGCGTTTCAAGTACAAGCCAGATTGTAGCATCCCAAACCTACCAAAAAGGGACAGGTTTATTTTGGCAGGTTTATCTGGGGAAACGCCGTTGCCAGCGCGACCACCACGAAGGGGGCAGGTACCTTTGTGGTGGTTTGGACCGGCTGGACGTGTGTGCATCGAGTGGTATCTAAGTTGAGATACCACTTCTGGTATATCAGCTTGCGTTTGCGTGAGTACAATACTCGAACGCTATGCGTCTCAGCGCCCCCTGTGCGTGGACGTTTTGCAGTCAAGCGGACGAAGGGATTTATCCTATGTGCGGAATTGTCGGCTACACCGGCTCTGATATTGCAAAGAACATCCTGGTCACGGGCCTCAAGCGTATGGAGTATCGCGGCTATGACTCCTCGGGTGTCGCGCTCGAGGTGGGCGAGGGCGCCGCGGCGCA
>CAVALS010000225.1:0-3690 GCA_963589385.1 Bacteroidaceae bacterium | reverse complement strand
CCTGGGCCTGCTGCACATGGAAGTCGTCAAGGAACGCCTGGAGCGCGAGTTCAACCTGGACCTCATTGCCACGAGTCCCTCGGTCGACTATCACGTCTACAAGACCGACGGCGAAATGATCGATGTCCGCAGCCCGCAGGACCTTCCCGAGGCCACGCGCATCGAACGTATCGAGGAACCCTACCTCAAGGCAAAGATCATCTGCCCGCCTGAGTACACGGGTGCCGTCATGCAGCTCGCCATCGAGCACCGCGGCGTCACGACCGACATGATCCACCTGACGAGCAAATCGGTCGAGATGCGCTTTGATATGCCGCTCGCCGAGCTCATCTTGGACTTCTTCGATCAGCTCAAGAGCCGCACCAAGGGCTATGCCTCGCTCGACTACGAGTTCAACGAGTACCGTCCCTCCGAGCTCGTGAAGCTCGATATTTTGCTTTCGGGCGACGAAGTGGACGCGCTGTCGTTTATCGTGCACAAGGATAAGGCTTATGGTCTGGCCCGTGGCCTGTGCGACAAGCTTAAGGAGATCATCCCGCGTCAGCTGTTCGAGGTGCCCATCCAGGGTGCTATCGGCAATAAGATCATTGCCCGCTCCACCGTCAAGGCGCGTCGCAAGGACGTGCTTGCTAAGTGCTACGGCGGCGATATCTCGCGTAAGCGCAAGCTGCTCGAGAAGCAGAAAGAGGGCAAGAAGCGCATGAAGGCCATCGGATCGGTCGAGGTCCCGCAGGAGGCCTTTATGGCGATCCTCAAGGTGGACGAGTAGGTCTATGGCGCTTTCTGAATACAGCAAGCGGCTGCTGGGCGCCTATGCCGAGCAGCCGTTCCTTATGGCTCCTATGGCGGGCGTGACCGACCCCGCCTATCGCATCATGTGCCGCCGCCGCGGTGCCAACCTTGCCTACAGCGAGATGGTGAGCGTTGCAGGCCTTGCCTATGCCAGCAACAAGACGTGGCGCCTGGTGTTGCCGGCCGACGAGGAGCAGCAGATTTGCGTGCAGCTCTTTGGTTCCAAGCCCGATCAGTTTGCGAGTGCCGTCGCCGCCGTCGAGGAGCGTGTGGGCGATCGCCTGTCGCTCATCGATATCAACATGGCCTGTCCTGCCCGCAAGGTTGTCACCAAGGGCGAGGGTTCTGCCCTTATGCGCACGCCCGATTTGGCCGAGAAGATCGTCGAGGCCACGGTGGGCGCGGCGCACGTGCCCGTGACCGTAAAGATCCGCAAGGGCTTTTACGCCGAGGACCGCAACGCCGCAACGTTTGCCCAGATGCTTGAAGGGGCGGGCGCCTCTGCAGTTGCCGTGCACGGTCGTTGTGCCACGCAGCTCTATACGGGCCAGGCCGATTGGTCTGTCGTCGATGAGGTTGCCGACGCCGTCGAGATTCCCGTGATTGGTTCGGGTGATGTGTTCTCGGCCGAGGACGCTGCTGAGCATCTGCAAGGCTCGGGTGCCAGCGCGGTGTTTATCGCGCGCGGCATCTACGGCAATCCGTGGGTGTTCGGTGATGCTCGCGCCCTTGCGCTCGATGGCACGCCGGTGCCGGCGCGTAGCTCCGTCGAGCGCCTGGACGCCCTGCGTGAGCACCTAACGCTGACACATGAGCTCCTGCCGCTCATGTCGCGTGCCCGCACGTATGCAAGCTGGTACTTAAAAGGCATGCCCCATGCCGCCGCTTGGCGTGCCCATGTGGTGCGCTGTTCCACTTACGAGGAGTTTATGGCACTGGTCGATGAGATCGAGCGCGATGTGGTGGCCTGCGAGGCCGCCCTTGCCGCCGGCGAATCGGTGCCCCCTCATCCTCTGGAGGCTTAAGGGTGGCCGTTACCGCACTGTACGTGCACGTGCCGTTTTGCGCCCAAAAGTGCCGGTACTGCGACTTTGACTCGCGCAGTTTTGCTCCGTGCGACCTGAGCGCTGCGCTCGATGCCTATTTTGAGCAGTTGTACGCGCGCCTCGATGCTTTTGGCAAGGCTGGGGCCCTCGACCAGATTTGCACCGTCTATGTTGGCGGCGGTACGCCGTCGCTGGCGGGGGAGCGCCTGGTGGAGCTGGCGCGGCGTATTCGTGCGTGGTGCGCCCCCGTTGAGTTTACCTGCGAGGCCAATCCCGAATCGCTGACCGCCGAGCTTGCCGCTGCGCTTGCCAAGGTTGGTGTCACACGCGTCTCTCTGGGCGTGCAAACGCTCGATAACGCCGAACTTACCGCCATCGGCCGCATTCACGATGCCGATCGGGCGCTCTCCGCCATCGCGACGGTCAAGAACGCTGGGCTCGACGTGTCGTGCGACCTTATGTGCGGACTTCCCGGGCAGACCGCAGCGAGTTGGAAGCGCACGCTCGATGGCGTGCTGGCGGCGGCTCCGCATCATGTGTCGGTCTACCCGCTCACGCTCGAGGAGGGGACGCCCCTTTATCGCATGGCGTGCCGTGACGAGTCGCTCGAGCCTGATGAGGATTTTCAGGCCGCATGCATGGACGTGGCACGCGAGCTCCTGGGTGCCGCCGGCTATCACCCGTATGAGGTGGCGAGCTACGCGCTCGACAGCCATGAGTGCGCCCATAACATTGCCTACTGGACCGGACGGGGCTACCTGGGCCTGGGGCGTTCTGCCGCGGGCATGCTCGACGCCGCGGATTTCGACCGTCTTGCAGGTTTGTTCCCCGGTGTTTCTTCTCGAGGCGATGCGTACCGCGTGCGTCTGGTGCAACGTGACGATGACGCGACGGCGTTCGAGGCCGAACATCTGTCGCAGCGCGAGGCTGCGGCCGAAGACCTGATGCTCGCCTGTCGCATGACGCGCGGTGTCGCGTCCGACCTGTTGGTTCGCGCGGCTCGTGTCATCCCGGCCGATGGGCTGACAGCCGCTTGCGATCGCGCGCTCGAATTGGGTCTTGCCACTTGGGTGCCTGAGACGCTCGGGGTCCATGAGGGACCCTTTACTTCGGCAGATGTCGTCGCGGGCCATGTTCGAGCTCGTCTGGCGCCGACCCACCTGGGCTGGCTCGATGGAAATGTTCTGTTCGAGCTGTTTTGGGATCTAGCTTAGGCCGCTCGGGTAGAATTACCGGAATATATACGCTGCTGTGAGCAGGAGGTTGCCGCGCATGGCGACGATGAACGAAAAAGATTACTACGAGATTCTGGGTGTCTCCAAGGACGCCACCTCGCGTGATATTCAAAAGGCCTTCCAACAAAAGGCCCGCAAGCTCCATCCGGACGTCAACAAAGAGCCGGATGCCGAGGAAAAGTTTAAAGAGGTTTCCGAGGCCTACGCCGTGCTTTCGGATGAGCAAAAACGTGCGCGCTACGACGCCATGCGTTCTGGCAATCCCTTCGCCGGTGCTCCTACGGCTTCGCCCTATGGTGGCGGCTACGCCGGTAACACGGGCTATGGCAATCCCTTTGAGGGCGGCTTTCCCTTTGGTGGTGCCTGGGGCCAGCAGCGTCGCGGCCAGGCTGCCTACAATCCCGAGAACGGCGCCAACGTGGTCGTCGATATTAAGCTCGACGCCAAGGAGGCCAAGGGCGGTGCCCGCAAGACCGTCCGCTACACGCGCTTCGATACCTGTGGTCACTGCGGAGGCTCGGGCTCCGTTTCGTCTGAGCATGCGCATACCTGCCCGAGCTGCGGTGGCCGCGGCCACATCGACGTCGACCTGTCCTTCCTGTTTGGCGCGCGCACGT
>CAVALS010000224.1:0-3693 GCA_963589385.1 Bacteroidaceae bacterium | reverse complement strand
ATACTCCTTATATAGCTAAAGTCCGCTCTACATCCTAGCAGGCTGACGTCCCAAATGAACTACTTTTTGGACGCTTTGCGCTCGTCGCGGATGCGGGCGCGGTCCATGGCCGCCTCGACAGCCGAGAAGCGGCAACCACAGTAGTTCTGCCGATACATGCCCAGCTCGCGCGAACGGCGTGTCGCCTCGGGGTAATACGGACGAAAATCGCGAATCACCGGAGTGAGACCGCGGGCGGCAGCCAGACGCTCCAACACATCATTGCAGGTTTCGAACAACTGATACGGCGAGACGGCGAGCGTCGTACCCACAAACTCAAACCCACGCTCCTGGGCCACGCGGCACGCCTCGGCCAAGCGCAGGGCATAGCACGCACGACAGCGACGGGGCCGATCGGCACCCAGCGGTGCCACGCCGGCCTCCCAGCGCTCACGGTCCTCCCCCGCCTCGATAAGCTCGATGTCGCCATCGGCACACCACCGGCGCAGCTCGTCCAAACGCCGCTGCCATTCATCGTGCGGCTGAATATTGGGGTTGGTCCAGCAGATTGTGGGCTCAAACCCTTCCTCGCGCAGCAGGCGGACCGGCTCAAGAGAGCACGGCGCACAGCAGGCGTGCAACAACAACGGCTTCATCGACATCTCCTCACCCGAAAAAGCGCACGCCGAAGGACGTGTCCTCGCAGGCGACAATGCGGCGGTCGCGCAAAATGGTCCGCACGTAATACCAGTCGCCCACACAGCCTGACAAATGCAAGCCGGCCGCCAGATAGCACAGCAGCGGATAGCCCGAAAACGCAAACCCCAGGGCAAGCGTTGTCGTCACAACAGCCGTCGGTGCCAGGCAAACCGCCATGTACCGCCGGCGCGAATACACAACGCCCTCGGCGCAGGCATAGATCATCGCCGTCTCGCGATTCGCCCCAAAGGTCACCTGCGCGCCCGCAGGCGCCAGCAGCTTAAAAAACACACCGTGCACCAGCTCGTGCACGGCAAATGACGCCGCAGAAACCGCAGCCAAGCCGACTATCCAGCCCACGACAGCCATCCAGCCGCCCGCGTCAGCCGCATCCAAGTCTGCAGGCCCGCCCAGCAGCATAAACACCGGCGCCAGGCACACGGCAAACACGCCGACTACGACCATCCCCCACACGAAGCAAGCGTGTAGAAAATCCTCGTCCTCAAACGCATGTATGTTGGAAATCTCATTCATAGCATCTTAGGATAGCGCCCCTGCCACGTACCCGTCCGCATGTGCGATAATGTCGAACGATATGCACGAATTGACCACCGCGTCGCCAGGCCTTGCGCCCGGCCGCGCTCTCACCATATGCGAAGGAGTCCCATGGCATCCAAATACTCCATGAACGACCGTCCCAGCTGGCCTCGCCGCGCCATCGTTACCGCCGGCGAGCCCTACGGCAACAAGGGCCTTCACTTTGGCCACGTCGGTGGCGTCTTTGTCCCGGCCGACTTCTTCGCCCGCTTCCTGCGCGACCGTCTGGGCCGCGAGAACGTCATCTTCACCTCGGGCACCGACTGCTATGGCTCGCCCATCATGGAGAGCTACCGCAAGCTCAAGGAGAACGAGGGCTACGACAAGTCCATCGCCGAGTATGTCGAGTCCAATCACTCCCGCCAGGCCGCGACCCTCAACAACTACAACATCAGCTGCGATATCTACGGCGGCTCGGGCCTTGAGCCGGCTGCGCAGATTCACAACGAGGTGACCGCCGAGATTATCGAGCGTCTGCACGAACAGGGCACCATCTCCAAGCGCTCCACGCTGCAGTTCTACGACGCCAAGGCCGGCACGTTCCTCAACGGCCGCCAGGTGATCGGCCGCTGCCCCATCCAGGGCTGCAAGTCCGAGAAGGCTTATGCCGACGAGTGCGACCTGGGTCACCAGTTTGAGCCCGAGGAGCTCATCGCGCCCAAAAGCCAGCTCACCGGCGAGGTGCCCGAGCTGCGCCCGGTCGACAACCTCTACTTCGACCTGCCGGCCTACCTCGACTTTATGAAAACCTATACCGCCAAGCTCGCCCAGAACCCGCAGGTTCGCTCCGTGGTCTCCAAGACCATGGAAGAGTGGCTGCTGCCGGCCCAGCTCTACATCCAGAACAAGTTCCGCGAGGCCTTCGATGCCGTCGAGGATCAGCTTCCCGAGCACACCGTGCTGGAGCCCGAGGGCAACAAGAGCAGCTTTACCGTCACCTTCCCCAGCTGGAAGGAGCGCGACGATGCCCACGCGGTGCTCGCCAACGGCGGCGTGCGCTTCCGCAGCGGCAAGGCGCTCGTACCCTTCCGCATCACCGGCAACATCGACTGGGGCGTTCCGGTGCCCGAGGTCGATGGCGTCTCCGACGTCACCTGCTGGTGCTGGCCCGAGAGCCTGTGGGCGCCCATCAGCTATACGCGTACCGTGCTCGCACGCGATGCCAAGGCCGCCGGCGTAACCGAGGGCGTCGCCGCCCAGGATGCCGCCCTCATGGGCGAGCCCGCTGCCGATTCCACGCAGGTCCCCGCGCCCACCTACCAGCACAGCTCGCTCGACTGGCGCGACTGGTGGTGCTCTGACGACGCTCAGATCTACCAGTTTATCGGTCAGGACAACATCTACTTCTACTGCATCGCGCAGACCGCCATGTGGGAGGCCCTGGGCTGGGACCTCACGCAGAGCACCGTCAGCGCCTGCTACCACCTGCTCTACATGGGCAAAAAGGCCAGCTCGTCCTCGCAGACTCCTCCCCCGTCGGCAGACGACCTGCTCAACCACTACACCTGCGAGCAGATGCGCGCGCATTGGCTGTCGCTCGGCCTGTCCGAGAAGCCGGTGAGCTTTAGCCCCAAGGCATACGACACGCGCGTGACCGGCAAGGACAAGGACGGCAACGAGGTACGCGCCTGCGACGACAAGCGCGTTATCGACCCGGCCCTTAAGGAGAGCGCCCTTTTGACCGGCGTCTTCAACCGCCTGGCCCGCAGCTGCTTCTACGGCGTCGCCGTCAAGGAGGGCGACGAGAGCCCCTACCGCAACGGCTGCATCCCCGCTGGTGCCGCTTCTGACACCGTGGTCGAGGCTGCCGAGCAGGCAGCTCTTGCCTTTGAGCAGGCCATGTACAAGTTCGAGACGCACCGCGCGCTTGCCGTGTGCGACGACTACCTGCGCGCCGCCAACAAGCGCTGGAGCGACGCCTCCAAGGCCGCCAACAAGCTCGAGGGCGACGAAGCAAACGCAGCGATGACGCAGGCCCTGGTTGATGCCTTTACCGAGCTGCGCGTGGCGACCGTCCTGATGCACGGTATCGTCCCGGCCGGCTGCGAACTCATCTGCGAGTACTTCGACGTCGATCCGGTCGCCTTCTTTAGCTGGGATAACATCTTTGCCTCCACGGACGAGTTCGTAGAGAGCCTGGGCGAGAAGCCCGGCGACCACCGCGTGAAGCCGCTGCCCCCGCGCTTCGACTTCTTCAGCAAGCACGAGAGCCAGTACTAAAGCACGCTAGTAGCAACGCGCCCGGGAATGATTATTCTGGGACGGGGATTAAAAAATCATTCCCGGGCGCCACAGTACAGTCTTTTTGTGACGGGAGTCATGGAATGATTATTTAATCCCCGTCCCAGAATAATCATTTAGGTGGAAGGAAAGACGGATGTCCAAGCCGCGTCGTCGTAAGCAGAAAAAGCAGGTCAA
>CAVALS010000223.1:0-3696 GCA_963589385.1 Bacteroidaceae bacterium | reverse complement strand
ATATCGCTTAGAGCTTGATGTCGATGTCGACGCCAGCGGGGAGGTCGAGACGCATGAGCGAATCAACGGTGCCCGAGGTGGGGTCGAGGATGTCGATGAGGCGCTTGTGAGTGCGCATCTCGAACTGCTCACGGGAGTCCTTGTTCACGTGCGGCGAGCGGATAACCGTGTACAGGTTGCGCTCGGTGGGCAGGGGGACAGGACCGGAAACGCGAGCGCCGGTCTTCTGAGCGGTCTCGACGATGAGCTTCGCGGACTGATCGACGACCTCGTGATCATAGCCCTTGAGGCGAATGCGGATCTTCTGGGTAGCCAACTTAAACCTCCAAAGAGTGCGAGAGATGTTCTCGCAGGATTACGTAACAGGGAGCTCGAACTTAGGCGTTCTTGCTCATGACCTCGTCCACGATGGACTTGGGCGCAGGCTCATAAGAGTCGAACTGCATCGTGTAGGATGCACGGCCCTGGGTCTGGGAGCGAAGGTCGGTAGCGTAACCGAACATCTCGCCCAGCGGCACCTTGGCACGGATGAGCTTACTGTTCTTGCGATCCTCCATGCCCTCGATCTTGCCGCGGCGACCGGAGAGGTTGCCCATAACGTCGCCCATGTACTGCTCGGGGGTCTCGACCTCGACAGCCATGATCGGCTCGAGCAGCTGCGGATCGGACTTCTTGAGAGCGTCCTTGATAGCCATGGAACCGGCGATCTTGAAGGCGGCCTCGGAGGAGTCGACCTCGTGGTAAGAACCGTCGAACAGGGTGACCTTAACGTCGAGGACCGGGAAGCCGGCGATAACACCGGTGTTCAGGGCCTCCTGGATGCCCTTGTCGATGGACGGGATGTACTCCTTGGGCACGACGCCGCCGACGATAGCGTTGACGAACTCGTAGCCGAAGCCCTCCTCCATCTTCTCGAGCTTGATGACGGCGTGGCCGTACTGACCGCGACCGCCGGACTGACGGACGAACTTGCCCTCAGCCTTCTCGACGTCGTGACCAGCGGTCTCGCGGTAGGCAACCTGGGGCTTACCAACGTTAGCGTCAACCTTGAACTCACGGAGCAGACGGTCGACGATGATCTCGAGGTGCAGCTCGCCCATGCCGGCGATGATGGTCTGGCCGGTCTCGTGGTTGGTGGACACCTGGAAGGTCGGGTCCTCCTCGGCGAGCTTGGTCAGAGCCAGGGACATCTTGTCCTGCTCGGCCTTGGTCTTGGGCTCGATGGCAACGTCGATAACGGGCTTAGCGAACTCGATCTTCTCGAGGACGATCTCCTTGCCCTCGGCACACAGGGTGTCGCCGGTGGTGGAGTTCTTGAAGCCGACGCAAGCGACGATGTCGCCGGCGGCAGCGTCGTCACGGTCGATACGCTCGGCGGCGTTCATCTCGAGGATGCGGCCGAGGCGCTCGCGCTGACCGTTGGAAGCGTTGACAACGTAGGAGCCGGACTCGGCGCGGCCGGAGTAAACGCGGACGTAGGTGAGCTTACCGACGAACGGGTCGGTCATGATCTTGAAGACCAGGCCGGAGAAGGGCTCGTCGAAGGAAGGATGACGCTGGATCTCCTCGCCGGTGTCCGGATCGGTACCGGTGACGGCCTCGACGTCGAGCGGGCTGGGCAGGTAGTCGACGACAGCGTCGAGCAGCTCCTGGACGCCCTTGTTCTTGTAGGCGGAGCCCACGAAGACGAGGTTGAGCTCGTTGGCCAGAACGCCCTTGCGCAGAGCAGCCTTGAGCTCCTCGACGGTGAAGTCCTCCTCCATGAGGATCTTCTCCATGAGCTCGTCGTCAAAGCTGGCAGCAGCGTCGAGGAGCTCCTCGCGCTTGGTGGCAGCGATGTCGGCAAACTCAGCCGGGATCTCGTCCATCGGCTCGGGGTAGGTCATGCCCTTCTCGTCGGCCTTGAAGTCCCATGCAGTCATGGTAACGAGGTCGATGACGCCCCAGAAGTTGTCCTCGGCGCCCATCGGGACCTGAGCGGCCACGGCGTTAGCGTCGAGACGATCCTTCATGGTCTCGATAGCGTTGAAGAAGTCAGCGCCCACGCGGTCATACTTGTTGATGAAGGCGATGCGGGGGACGTTGAAGGTAGAAGCCTGACGCCAAACGGTCTCAGACTGGGGCTGAACGCCGGCAACGGCGTCGAAGACGGCGACAGCACCATCGAGGACGCGCAGGCAGCGCTCGACCTCGGCGGTGAAGTCAACGTGGCCCGGGGTGTCGATGATCTGGATGCGGTAGTCCTTACCGTCCTTGTTCCAGAAGCACGTGGTAGCAGCGGAGGTAATGGTTACGCCGCGCTCCTGCTCCTGAACCATCCAGTCCATGGTGGCAGCGCCCTCATGGACCTCACCGATCTTGTGGGTCTTACCGGTGTAGTAAAGAATACGCTCGGTCGTGGTGGTCTTACCGGCATCGATGTGGGCCATGATGCCGATGTTACGGGTATCGGAAAGCTTGTACTTAGGCTTAGCCATGTTAGTTCCTTACCTTAACTTACCAACGATAGTGAGAGAAAGCGCGGTTGGCCTCGGCCATCTTGAAGACGTCCTCACGCTTCTTGACGGAAGCACCCAGGCCGTTGGAAGCGTCGAGGATCTCGTTGGCGAGACGCTCGGCCATGGTCTTCTCCTTGCGAGCGCGGGAGAAGTTGACGATCCAGCGGATACCCAGAGCGGTGGAACGACGGGAGTTGACCTCCATCGGGACCTGATAGGTGGCGCCACCGACACGCTTGGGCTTAACCTCGAGCGTGGGCTTGACGTTGTCCATAGCCTTCTTGAAGGTAGCGAGAGCGTCGCCACCCTCGGACTTCTCGGCAACGATCTCGAAAGCGGTGTAAACGATGCGCTCAGCGGTGGCCTTCTTGCCGTCAAGAAGAACCTTGTTGATGAGCTGAGTCACCAGGCGGTTGTTGTAAACGGCGTCAGGCTGAACCTCACGACGATTAGCTGCTGCACGACGCGGCATGTGAAATCTCCTTAAGTGTCTACCGTGCGGCGCTTAGGCGGCACACGGCGAAAGTATCAAAACGTTATCTGGCTTATTTAGCCTTGGGGCGCTTAGCACCGTACTTGGAACGGGCCTGCATACGGTTCTGGACCGGAGCAGCGTCGTAGGCGCCACGGATGACGTGATAACGGACACCAGGGAGGTCACGGACACGACCGCCGCGGACGAGCACGATGGAGTGCTCCTGCAGGTTGTGGCCCTCACCCGGGATGTAAGCAGTAACTTCGATGCCGTTGACGAGGCGAACACGGGCAACCTTACGAAGAGCCGAGTTCGGCTTCTTGGGGCTCGTGGTGAAGACGCGGGTGCACACGCCGCGCTTCTGGGAGTTGTGCTGCAGAGCAGCGTTCTTGGACTTCTTGGGCACGGAACGACGGCCCTGGCGAACCAGCTGGTTAATAGTAGGCAAAGCGTACTCCTTCTCGAATGATTCCAGCTTTCTGTAAAGTGCAACGGCTTGAATCGAGGGGTCAGCATCCCCCTACGAAACACGCAGTTCGATAGGATACGTGGCGTTAGCTGTGCCGTCAACAGACCACGCCGCCGGGCGTATCCCAAAATTGGCACATTTCCGCAAAGCCTACACAAAAGGAATCTTCTTCTGTGCGCGGGGGCGGATCCCCGGTCCGGGCGGCCCGCTGTTTAAGTTTGCTGCTCTACAGTCCTGCGCAAGACGGAAAGCAC
>CAVALS010000222.1:0-3705 GCA_963589385.1 Bacteroidaceae bacterium | reverse complement strand
TGGCTCGGCTGTTTGGACTGAGCAGGATGAGTCGCTCGTCACTCATGCTGCCAAGATTTCCAAGCAGGAGATGCGTCTGGATCCGCAGATGGCTGCGCTTGATTGCGTGCGTCATGTGCTGGCCTCGTCCGATACCGCTCCCGCCCGTTGCGTGATTGCCGGCAAGACCGTGCGCGTGCTCGATGCTGCGCCGGTTGATATGTCGCTTGGCGAGGGTCAGGTTCTCGTTAAGGCCAAGCGTGTTTATCTGGGTCTTTCCGATGGCTCGGTTGAGTTGCTCGAGGTTAAGCCCGATGGCAAGCGTGCTATGTCTGCTTCTGCCTGGGCTGCCGGCCTGCAGGGCGCCGATCTTTCGTGGGGTGTTTTGTCATGAGCAAGCTGTCTCCCGCGCGCAAGCTTGCGCTCGATGTACTGATGGAAGCCGATCGCCGCGGCATGTATGCGCGTGACGTGCTGTCCTCTCGCGCATCGGCCAAGGCTATTGACCAGCGCGATTCCGCTTTTGCCGCTCGCTTGGCGCTGGGTGTCGCCGCCACGCAGGGTATTTTAGACGAGCTGCTCGATCAGTTTCTCGATAAGCCTAAAAAGGTTGCGCCGCGTGTTCGCATGGCGCTTCGTATCTCGGCCTTCGAAATGCTCTATCTGCATACGCCTGGCCGCGTTGCCGTAAGTCAGGGCGTTGAGCTGGTGCGCAGCGGAGCTAAGTCTGCCGCCGGTTTGGCCAATGCCGTGCTGCATAAGGTCGCGGACAACGTTGAGGACTTTGCCACTGCGTCCGATGTAGATGAGTCTGAGCGACGCTTGGTTCGTCTGTCGCGCCTGATGGGTCTACCGCGTTGGCTGTGCGCTCGCATTATGGCATCGTTCGACACGCCTGAGGGAGCGCTTAACTTTGCCGGCAATCTGGCCCCCGCGCCGCTGGCCCTGCATGAGAACGCCTTTGCGACTAAGTCCGATCCGTATATCTCGCAGCTCGTCGCGCCTGTCTTCCCGGGCTGCCATGCTCCGGTTGATGCCCAGGTTACCGTTGCTTCCGGTGTGTTTGAGCGTGCTGCCGCGGTGGCATCTGACCTCAACGCGCAGCTCATCGCCACAGCTGCCACGCGTCCTGGAAGCTGCCTTGAGATTGGTGCCGGTCGCGGTACCAAGACCTATGTGATGATGTGCCAAGCCAAGCGCGCCGGCTATGAGCGTCAGCATACGGCACTTGATCTTCATGACCGTAAGTGCGACCTGAATCTCGCTCGCCTGCATAAGGCCGGTATTCAGGGTGTTCGTACGGTTTCGGGCGATGCTTGCGAGCTTGATGAGGTGCTTACATCGTTTGATGCCATGCTTGGCGAGCCGGTTAAATTCGACACGGTCTTTATCGATGCGCCGTGCTCGGGCACCGGCACCATGCGCCGTCACCCCGAGATTCCGTGGCGCCTGACCGAAAAGGACGTGACGGTTGAGCTGCCCAAACTGCAGCTGACGATGCTCAAGGAAGCCGCCGGGCGCGTGGCTGCCGGCGGCGAGCTCATCTATGCGACGTGCTCGGTCTTCGACGAGGAGAACACGCAGGTGGTGGATGCGTTCCTTGCTTCTTCCGAGGGTGCCGGCTTTAGCGTGGCACCGCTTTCCGAGGCGCAGATTCTGCAACTCCCCGAGTTCGATCAGGCCAAGAAGCTCGTATCCGTACGCCAGAACGATCGTGGCCTCTTCCAAAGCGTCCCCGTAAACGCCGATTCCTACGATGGCCACTTCTGCGTCAGACTGGTCCGCAAGTAACGACTAAGTTGCGGTGAAATAGGGATTGAATAGCGGCTTCTGCCCGCCAAACAGTCCTTATTTCACCGCAACTCATAAGGAAACCTGGGTAGATAATTAGCTACCCATTGCGCAAAGAAGTAGCCCCGCGATCGGTGTTGATCGCGGGGCTGTTTGGTTTCTAGTGGCTATGCGGGCAGTTGGCGCAGCAGCCGCTTGTGGCGCTTGTGCTGGAGCCGCCGCTTCGCTGGTCGGTGTTGTAGAAACCGCTGCCTTCGAACTTAATACCGCTGGCCGAAAACGTCTTAGCGGCTGGAGCGCCGCAGCTGGGGCACACGACCTCGGGGCTCTCGGACATGGGGTGCTCAACCTCAAACACGTTGCCGCAGCTCGAGCACTTGTAATCATAGCGTGCCATAATACTTCCTTTTCAGCACAAAGCGGGCAGATCGCTCTGCCCGCAAAAATTCAAACGTCTGTAACTGTACCCTATATCGGGCGTTTTATCACGCCTCGCCCCAGAATCTATGGGTGTTGCGCAGGAGCTGTGCAGTTTTACTCTCGGCGGCTGCAATGTCCGCTTCGTCAGCCTGCCAGGTCCAGTTGCCCGTGGCCACGCCCGGCACGTTCATACGCGCGTCGTCGCCAAGCCCCAGGACATCCTGCAGCGGCATCATCACCAGGGGAGCGTCGCTAGCCAGCGCGTCGCTCATCAGCTTGGCCGCCACCTCAACACCGCTCGGCTCATCGCCGCCCGCAAAGGAACGCGTGCACCAACCGGCCAGCGTCGACGTATCGTGCGTCGAGGTGTACAGGATCTTTCCTTGCGTGGGGTGCACGCCGCAACGGACGTCGTAATCGCTAAACTCCAGCACGTCCATGCCGGGGAAACCGCAGGTCGAAGCCATGGCGCGAACACCGGGCGTCAAATAGCCCAGGTCCTCGGCGATAAAGTTGAGCGGACCCAGCTCGTCGTAGGCGGTCTGGAATAGGTCCTTGCCCGGTCCCGCCAGCCAACGACCTTCGGCGCAAGCCTTGCCTGCGGGGATACTGAAGTAGCTGTGGAATCCCAGGAAGTGATCCAGGCGCACACGGTCGTAGAGTGAAAACGCGCGACGCAGGCGATCCATCCACCAGCTATAGCCGTTCTGCTTCATGTGGTCCCAGCGGAACGTCGGGTTGCCCCACACCTGGCCCTCGGGTGCAAAGTTGTCGGGCGGCGCGCCGGAAATCTCAATCGCCTTGCCGGTATCGGACAGCCAGAAGTTCTCGGGCTCGCTCCACGCATCTGCCGAATCGTCAGACACGTACATAGGAATATCGCCGATAACCTCGACGCCCTTCTTGTGCGCATAGTTCATGAGCTCGCACCAAGCCAGGTCAAAGCGGTACTGCATGTACGCCTGAAGCTCGGCCTCGTTGTGGAAGCGCTTGTCGTCGATCAGATGCTCGTTGTAGCGCGCGACATCTGCCGGCCAATCGTGGCGCGACTCGCCCTTAAAGTACTTCTTAACGGCCATGTAGACGCAGTACTTCTCGAGCCAATCGGCATTGCGATGTTTAAACGCCGTGTACAGCGGATCGGCATCCTCGCCGCCGCGGGCCTTCCAGGTCTCAAAGTCGGCGGCAAGCTCCTCGTGGCTCTCGGGTAGCAGGTCGATATTGCCTGCAAAGGCCGAAGGACCGGCGTAAGGTGAGCGGAAGAAGTCCGTGGGGTTGACGGGGAGAACCTGCCAGTAGCGCATGCCCATGGCGGCCAGATGGTCGATAAAGCGACGCGTGGGCGCGCCGATTGTACCGGGTTTGCCGTCGTCGGTCGGCACCGATGTGATATGGCACACAACACCCGCACCGTGATCGAGCGGCTCCTGCAGGCGCTGCTCGGCATGGTGATAGATGATCGACGAGCCCAGCGGATACAGATCGAGCGTGACCGTACCGTTGTGGATTTCGCAC
>CAVALS010000221.1:0-3729 GCA_963589385.1 Bacteroidaceae bacterium | reverse complement strand
TGCCCGCGCTGCCCGTGCTGGAGCCCGGCAAGCTGGTGATGGAGGTCAAGTTTACGGAGTTTTGCCCGCAGCTGGTGCGCGATATGGTGCCGCCGGGCGCGGCCGAGCTCACGGCAGTCTCCAAGTACTGCCTGTGCTACGAAAAGACCGCCTACTTGCGCGGCTTTAACTACTGGGAATCGGATTTTGGGAACCGAGGGGATATTTAGACCATGAGCACCAGGGACTTTTTTAAGAACTCCGTTTTGGAGGCGTTTGGCCAGGTCGACCCTGCCAAGATCGGCCTGTCGCTGCTCGTGGCGCTCGCCATGGGCATCCTGATCTATTACGTGTACAAGCGCTTTTTTACCGGCGTGGTGTATTCGCGCAGCTTTGCCGTGACGCTCGTGGGCATGTGCGTGCTTACCTCCATGGTCACGCTCGCGATCTCGACGAACGTGGTCATCTCGCTCGGTATGGTCGGTGCTCTGTCTATCGTCCGCTACCGTACGGCGGTCAAGGACCCGCTCGACCTGCTGTATCTGTTTTGGGCCATTACCACGGGCATTACGGCGGGCGCCGGCATGTATGCGCTCGTGGGGCTCACTGCGGTGGTGATCGTGGTGATGATCGCCGGCTTTGCGAGCCACCAGGACAAGGCGCGCGTGTACATGATGGTCATCCACTACACGGGCCAGACCACCGGCGACGATATCGTGCGCGCGTTTGGGCGCACCAAGTTCACCGTCAAGTCCAAGACGATGCGCGGCGACAAGGTCGAAATGGCCGTCGAGCTGTTCTCGGACGGCGTTGACATGCCCTATGCCGACGCCATCCGCGCGCTCGACGGCGTTGAGGACCTGACGTTGATCCAATACAACGGCGAGTACCACGGGTAGGACCCTAGCGAGCAGATTGCACAAAGAGGGGCGCTCCTGGTCGAGCATACGTCAGCGAGCGGGCGGCTGCCGTGGCGAGGTGCCACGAAAGAGGAGCGACGCGTACTTCATGTACGCGAGCGACGGTTTGAGCGGCAGATCGCCCGGCAAATGCCCGCGCAGCGTCGAGCAGTCCGGCGTTCGTTAGAACGCCGGAACGAACAGGTATCATGGTGAAAGCGATTTCAACGACAGGGGTTCTCGTGGTAAAGATGAAAGATGTGGCCGAGCTGGCCGGCGTTTCGAGCGCCGCCGTCTCGCGCTACCTCAATGGTGGGTACATATCGGCGGACAAGGCCGAGCGCATTAAGCAGGCGATTGAGCTGACCGGATACGTGCGTTCTAGTCAGGCTCGTGCGCTGCGCACCGGCTCCACCAAGCTCATCGGCGTCATCGTACCCAAGATCAACTCGGAATCCGTGAGCCGCATTACCGCCGGTATTGGCCAGGTGCTCGGTCGCCGTGGCTACCAGATGCTGCTTGCCAATACCGATAACGCCCCCGATCGCGAGCTCGAGTACCTCGATTTATTCCAAAACCACCCGGTTGATGGCATTGTGCTGGTGGCAACCATGATCACCGACGAGCACCGTCGCGCGATTGAGTCGTGCCGTGTGCCCATTGTGTTGATCGGCCAGCATGTCGAGGGCACGGCTTGCGTCTATCACGACGATTACGAGGCTGCCTTTGAGTTGGGCCGTGCGCTTGCGGGTCGCGTGGACGGCAAGATCTCCTACATTGGAGTTACCGAAGAGGACCGCGCTGCTGGTTATGACCGCCGTCGCGGTTTTGAGGCCGGCCTGCGCGCCGCGGGCGCGGTGCTTGATCCGAGTCTGATTCGCCAGGGATCCTTTACGCTCGACTCGGGCTATAGTGCGGCGCGTGAGCTGCTTTCCGTCGCTCCCGATGTTTCGTTTATCGCCTGCGCGACCGATACCATGGCGGCGGGCGCGCTGCGTGCCATCGATGAGGTTCGCGGCATGGGCGAGGGCATAAACCGCGTGAGCGGTTTTGGCGACAATGCGTTTTTGCGCGCGCTGACGGGCGGCATTCCCACCGTGCATTATGGTTACCTGACCAGTGGCGTCGAGGCGACCAATATGTTGCTCAACACGCTCGATGGCGTGGAGGGGGAGCGCGGTCTTAAGACGCTCAAGCTCGGCCATCAGCTTATGAATGTCTAGATTTTGGGCACGTCTGCCTGCCTCTGAGTCGCCTGTTTTTGCCTTAAAACTACCTTTCGCCGGCTTTTTCCTACCGTTTACCCTACTATGAAAACGATTACAGACATATGAAACTGAAAACGATTACAGTGTAAGTGTCAAAGATGGCCGGGTGCAGATGCGCCCGTTGGAGAAAAGGGAAGTCATGGACTACCGCAAATCAGCCCAAGAGGTGCTCGACAACATCGGTGGCGCCGGCAACGTTGTTTCGGCCGCACACTGCGCCACGCGTCTGCGCCTGGTGATTGCCGATAACGCCAAGGTCGACAAGGAGGCCCTCGAGAATATCGACGGCGCCAAGGGCGTCTTTGAGGCCCAGGGCCAGCTCCAGATTATTTTTGGTACCGGCACCGTCAACAAGGTCTACGAAGAGTTCATCGCGCTTAGCGGCGTCGAGGCTGCCACCAAGGCCGAGGTCAAGGAGGCCGCGGCGCAGCAGCAGAACATCTTTATGCGTGCCATTAAGGTGCTCGGCGACGTCTTTGTCCCCATCATCCCCGCCATCGTGGCTTCGGGCCTGCTGCTGGGCATTATGAGCGCCCTCAACTTTATGGCCTCCAACGGCTTTATCGCGCTCGACACCAATAACTTTATTTATAAGATCGCCGACCTGGTCTCGGGCACGTCCTTTGGCATTCTGCAGATCCTGATCGGTTACTCCGCCGCTAAGGCCTTTGGCGCCAACCCGTATCTGGGCGCCGTCGTCGGTGGTGCATTCATCAACTCCTCGCTGCAGAGCGCCTACACGGTTGCCTCCGAGGGCGTGCAGACCATGGTCACCGTCATCCCCGGCGTGTACAGCTTTGAGTGGGTCGGTTATCAGGGCCATGTGATCCCCATCGTTATCGCCTGCGCCATTCTGGCCTTTTTGGAGAAGCGTCTCCACAAGATCGTTCCCGAGATGTTCGACCTCTTTGTGACTCCTCTCGTTTCCGTGTTCGTGACCGTGCTCGTGACGCTCGTTGCCGTCGGCCCCATCTTTGTCTGGGCTGAGAACGCCATCCTCGGTCTGATTCAGGCCCTGCTGACCCTGCCCTTCGGCATCGGTTCCTTTATCGTCGGCCTGTTCTATGCCCCCACGGTCGTTACCGGTATCCACCAGATGTACACCGCCATCGACCTGGGCCAGCTCGCCCAGTACGGTGTGACCTACTGGCTGCCCATCGCCAGCGCTGCCAACATCGCTCAGGGTGGCGCCGCGCTCGCCGTTGCCTTTAAGACCCGCGATGCCAAGATCAAGGGTCTGGCGCTTCCTTCGGCCCTGTCCGCCTTCATGGGCATTACCGAGCCTGCCATCTTTGGTGTGAACCTGCGCTTCTTTAAGCCCTTCATCGCCGGCTGCATCGGTGGTGGCTGCGGTGCCCTGGTCTGCGCGCTCACTTCGCTGGCTGCCTCCGGCACGGGCGTTACCGGAATCTTCGGTATCCTGCTGTGCCTGGCCCAGCCCGTGCAGTACGCGATCATGTTTGCGGTCGCCGCGCTGGTTTCCTTTGCCGTCTCGTTTGTCCTGTACAAGGACGAGCCCAAGGCTTCCGAGCAGGCGTAGGATTCGCGTAGATATAACGCCCGCAGGCTCCATCCTGTGGGCG
>CAVALS010000220.1:0-3738 GCA_963589385.1 Bacteroidaceae bacterium | reverse complement strand
GCCAGGCTTTATCTTCACTCCGGTTGCTTCGCAAAGTCGTTCAGATAAAGCCTGGCCCGCCCGCGAAGCGCCCTGCGACCTACCGGGGATTGCTATGACGTACGTTGGCTGAAATATTAACGTGGGCTCTGTCGTTCATTCGAACGACAGAGCCCACGCTCATTTTCTATTTAGCCCTAGTCATCGCGCAAAGCCCCTTCGGCAGCACGCGGTGAAGCCAAGTCACCGCAGGCCGGGGCGGGAGGCGGACCTTTCTCTCGGAAAACTTCGCGAAGCCCAGTTTCCGAGAGAAAGTGTCCGGCTGCCGCCCCGGCCGACCAGGTCACATTACACCGTGTGCTGCGGCAGGTCCTGCAGGGCGATGACGTCCATGCCCATGTCGTTGGCGCTGCCGTGACCCTGCTGGTCCTCGCGCACGGCCTCGATGGCACTCACGTACGTGTTGGCCGCAGACATCGCCGTCACGCAGGTCACGCCGCGACGCACCGCCTCGGTACGCAGCAGGTAGCCATCGCCACGCGAGCCCGGACCGTACGGCGTGTTGATGATTACCGCAATCTTGCCATCGGCGATCAGGTCACCGATGTTGGGACGCTCGCCGTCGTGCGGGCCGCTAATCTTCTCCACGACCTCGCAGGTCACGTTGCCGCCGCGCAGCACGCGCGCCGTGCCCTCGGTAGAGCAGATATCAAAGCCCAGGTAGCGCAGGATACGCGCGACCGAAAGGATGTGGCGCTTGTCACGGTCGCACACGCTGATGAACACCTTGCCGGCGCTCGGGTCGGGCAGCTTGTAATCGATTGCCAGCTGCGTCTTGGCGTATGCCTCGGGATAGCTCTTGGCGATACCCATGACCTCGCCCGTCGACTTCATCTCGGGACCCAGAATAACGTCGGCGCCCGGGAAACGGCCCCAGGGCATAACGGCTTCCTTCATGCAGAACCAGTCCAGCTGACGCTCGTCGCTCGGCAGGCCCAAGCTCGCGATGGAATCGCCCGCCATGATGCGCGCCGCGCACTTGGCCAGCGGCACACCGGTGGCCTTGGAGATAAACGGGACGGTGCGGCTTGCGCGTGGGTTGGCCTCGATCACGTAAACGGTCTCGCCCTTGATGGCGTACTGCACGTTAACCAGGCCGCGGACTCCCAGCGCCATCGCGATGCGGCGCGTGGTCTCGCGAAGCTTTGCCTGCAGGCTCTCGCTAAAGCTGAACGGCGGAATGCAGGTCGCAGAGTCGCCGGAGTGAATGCCGGCCTCCTCGATATGCTCCAGAATGCCGCCGATGTAGACCTCTTCGCCATCGCACAGGGCGTCGACATCGGACTCGATCGCGCCCTCCAAGAAGCGGTCCAGATACACCGGGTAGTCGGGGCTAATGCGCGCAGCCTCGGCCATGTAATCGCGCAGATGCTCGGCATCGTAGGCGATCATCATGCCGCGGCCGCCCAGCACGTAGCTCGGACGCACCAGCAGCGGGTAGCCGATGTGCGCGGCTACGGCCTCGGCCTCCTCAAACGAGGTGGCCTGGCCCGCCGGCGGGTACATGATGCCCAGCTTGTCGAGCAGAGCGGCGAAGCGCTCTCGGTCCTCAGCAAAGTCGATGGCATCGGGCTTGGTGCCCATAATATTCACGCCGCTCTCCTCGAGCATACGCGCCAGCTTGAGCGGGGTCTGGCCGCCGAGCGTCACCACGACGCCGTCAGGGCGCTCAACGTCGATGACATCCATGACGTCCTCGTAGGTGAGCGGCTCAAAGTACAGGCGGTCGGAGGTGTCGTAGTCGGTCGAGACGGTCTCGGGGTTGCAGTTGACCATGATGGTCTCGAAGCCGCGGGCGGCCAGCGCGTAGCTCGCGTGCACGCAGCAATAGTCGAACTCGATGCCCTGGCCAATGCGGTTGGGGCCGGCGCCCAGTATCATGGCCTTGGGCTTGTCCGCCGGCGTGGTCTCGTCGGGAGCCACGCACTTCTTGGCATCCGGGCTCGTGCGGTAGATGTTCTCGTACGTCTTGTAGTGGTACTCCGTGGCGCTCGAGAATTCCGCAGCGCAGGTATCGACCGTCTTCATGCTGGGAACCACGCCCAGACCCTTGCGATAGGCGCGCACAAAGCGCTCGTCCGAGCCGGTCAGCGCAGCGATCTCGGCGTCGCTCGTACCGTATTGCTTGAGCAGGCGCATCGCGTCGGCGTCGATATCCTCCACACGCAGGCCGCGGATGCTCTCCTGGACCTGCACCATGTCGTTGATACGGTTGAGGTACCACGGATCGATACCGCAGATGGTGTGGATGCGCGCAACATCCCAGCCGCGGCGCAGGGCCTCGACCACAAAGAAGATGCGATGCTCGGTCGGGGTTGCCGCGGCCTGAGCAAGCTCGTCGTCGCTCAGCTTATCGGCACCCTCTTTGCCACCGGCGCAAATGCCCTGGTGGCCATCCTCCAGCGAGCGCATAGCCTTGCCAAAGGCCTCCTCAAAGGTGCGGCCGATCGCCATAATCTCGCCCACGGCCTTCATGCGCGTGGTGAGCGTGGGGTCGGTACCTTTGAACTTCTCGAAGGCAAAGCGCGGCACCTTGACCACACAGTAGTCGATCGTGGGCTCAAAGCAGGCGGGCGTAGCCTTGGTGATGTCGTTGACGATCTCGTCGAGCGTGTAGCCCACAGCCAGGCGCGCGGCGGCCTTGGCAATGGGGAAACCCGTGGCCTTGGAAGCGAGGGCGGACGAACGGCTCACGCGCGGGTTCATCTCGATGACGATCAGGCGGCCGGTCTGGGGGTTCACGGCAAACTGCACGTTGGAGCCACCGGTCTCGACGCCGATCTTCTCCAAGATGGCGAGCGAGGCGACACGCATGCGCTGATACTCAAGGTCGGAGAGCGTCTGCGCCGGCGCCACGGTGATGGAGTCGCCGGTATGCACGCCCATGGGGTCGAGGTTCTCGATGGAGCACACGATGATGCCGTTGCCGGCGTGGTCACGCATGACCTCCATCTCGTACTCTTTCCAGCCCTCGATGGACTCCTCGACCAGCACCTCGTGGGCGGGCGAGAGCTCCAGGCCCTGGCTCACGATGGAGACGAGCTCCTCGTGGGTGTGAGCGATGCCGCCGCCGGCGCCGCCGAGGGTAAAGCTCGGGCGCAGTACGCAGGGATAGCCCACGCGCTCGGCGATGGCCTCGGCGTCGGCCACGCTGTAGGCATAGCCCGAGCGCGCGACCTCCAGGCCAATCTCGGCCATGGCCTCGTTAAAGAGCTTGCGGTCCTCGCCGCGCTCGATGGCGGCCAGGTCGCAGCCGATCATCTCGACACCGTACTTGTCGAGCGTACCGTCTTTCGCCAGCTCAACGGCGGCGTTCAGACCGGTCTGGCCGCCCAGTGTGGGCAGCAGCGCGTCCGGGCGCTCTTTCTTGATTACGCGCTCGATAAACTCGGCGGTGATGGGCTCGACATACGTGCGGTCGGCAAGACCCGGGTCGGTCATGATGGTCGCCGGGTTGGAGTTGACCAGGATGACCTCAAAGCCATCCTCCTTGAGCACCTTGCAGGCCTGGGCGCCGGAGTAGTCGAACTCACAGGCCTGGCCAATAACAATAGGACCCGAACCAATGACGAGGATACGCTTGATGTCAGTACGTTTAGGCATGTTAGTTCTCCTCGCTCTTGGCCGCGGCGGTCGCAGGCTCCGAGAAGTTCCAGCCGGCAAGGCGGTCCTTCGCGGTATCGATGTCCAGATAGCTCT
>CAVALS010000219.1:0-3773 GCA_963589385.1 Bacteroidaceae bacterium | reverse complement strand
TCGATGTCCACGCCGTCACCAAACAGGCTCGATTGCTCCATAGCGGCACTCCTTCACTCGATTTCAAACGGATACAAGAGTACCACCGGTCTCAACGGGGCCGAATAGCGGTCTCAAACCGCACCGAATCGGCAGCAGCCGGACCGAGGTGGACAGTTAGTTCAGATACGTATAAATCCTAGAGCTGGATCAGGCACGAACACCCCTGCTTCAACTAATTTGGGCTCCTCGAGACCATGTAAACGTCCCTCTCTCCCTCCCAAACACCCATTCGAGCCCCATCCCAATCATAAAATTGCTCAAAACGCATGCTGAACCGCCTCGGGTTTATACGTATCTGAACTAACTGTCCAGGCTCACCCAGAATCGAGCAACTTCGTATGTTCCTTTATGTAACTCAATTCATCGCAGTTAATATTTTATATTGTGTTTGCAATATATTTTGGTATTATCAACGTGAGGTGATTGAAATGAAGAATCAGTCCAAACGTTTCCTAACCATCCTCGTCCCCCTTGTCCTTATAGCAGCCGCTTTGCTCGGCTTTTTCTGGAAGGACATTCCCTTTTCGAAGGGACTTTCCTTGCGGGGCGAAGTCGTTGCTGTGTATCACCCTTCCGCCAGCGGGGCGAGCGAAGGTCGCTTCGTTATCGCAAGCGAGCAATTCCAATCCGCACCGCTGCACCTCAACTTCAAAATCGATTCAACCATCCCCATTAAGGATCAGGATGGTAAGAAGGCAGAAGTCGGAGCCATCAAAGAAGGCGTCTACGTTGACGTAACCTGCACCGTCAACACCAGCAGCGATACCGATCCCACAAAGCTGCCCGCCCTCATGACGCCAACAGCCATCATGATTACGCAAAAGGAATAGCTCGATGTCAGAAAGGAGTTTAAAAAATAATCACCAGATAGTTAGGAGCCAATGATGAAAAAGGTTGCTTATTTCTCGCCGTCTGCCTTGTTGGGTTATCGTGCATGACCGCGCAGCCCGCCTTCGCAGCAGAAACCCATTCCTCTATCATTTCGCCAGTTGCCGAAAGTCGTTCAATCTACACCGCTGAAACCACCCTCGCCTATTCGAACGGCGTCAGGCTCCATGTTACTTACACCGTTAACGATACCTATGGAACGATAACGGGCATCAAATCCATAAAGAACTGGACCTCCAATTCTCGAGTTAGCAACATCAGCTGGACTCATAGATACGGACTCAGCAACGGAAGCGTCGTCGTAACTGTTACTTACTATTACAACGGCAGTTGGCATTCTGAAGCAAGAACCATCTATGCTTAGGATTTTTTGGCTGCGGCATTGCCGCAGCCTTTTTGGGGTTAATTATGGAAAGCTCAGATAAACGATGCCGTTTTAGCAGTGTGATGTTGCTCGCCACTTTGTCTGTCGCAGCAATCATGGCGGCCTTCTCAGCGTTCAGCGTTGCCAACGAGGCGCGGGAGGTGCTCTTTGCACCCACTCCCTTCTATATTAACGGTGAGTCCATTCCGAGCGCCGTCCTTACCGCGCTCGCCATCCGCGACGTTCTGGCCCTGGCGCTTTCAATCGCATGCCTGATTGTCTACTTGAACTTCTGCCTTGACGTCGTCAGCACTCAGTCGATATTCACGCGAAAACAATGCCGGCGTTTTCTGGTTGTTGGGCTTCTGCTGCTCATTTCTTCAATTGTCTCGATTACCTTCGATAACCTATGTGCCGTCCAGCTCCCCAACGACGTCAGTATTACCGCAATTGGTATCTTTGGTTTTAACGCTTGGACACTGGTTCTCGCTTTGTTTGCGCTATCTCTTTCGGCTATCTTTGAGTACGGGCGACTCTTGCAGTCGGACGTTGACGCCATTATTTAGAAGGAGGGCAGCATGCCAATCGTCATGAGACTCGATCGCGTCATGGCGGATCGCAAAATGTCCTCTCAAGAACTTGCCGACATTATCGGCATCTCGCCCGTTAACGTTTCGCGCATTAAAACGGGGCGGCTCAAGGGCATTCGCTTTTCGACGTTGACCGCGATGTGCGAGGCACTTCACTGCAAACCTGGCGACATCATCGACTGGATGTCGGACGAAGAGTACATCGAGGCATTTGGAAGCCTTCCCAGCGACGAAGACTAACCAAAATGATCTGTTTTCCTCCGTCCCCAACGGATCAATATGAAAAGAGGGGGCTGTCCCGCGTTGGCGGGACAGCCCCCTCTGGCTTCGATATGTGCGATACGACTCGCTAGTAACCCTGGCCGTAGCCCTGGCCCCGCTGGCCCAGCAGCTCCTCCAGATACTGGCGTAGTTGCTCGTCGGTGATGCTACCGTTGCCGGTGTCGGTCGCACTGTCGTCCTGCTGCTGATTCTGAAGCTCCTCGTCGGAGCCCAGCTCGACGGTGACCTTCTTCTCTTCCTTGCCGCGCACGAGCGTGATCTCGACCTTCTCGCCCACCTCGTGGCTACGCAGCGCAATGATCAGACCATCGGCACTCGTGATCTCGTCATCGCCCAGCTTGGTGATGACGTCACCCTCCTGGATGCCGGCCTTGGCGGCGGGGCCGTCCTCCACAACGCTCGCCACATATGCGCCGCTATCGGTGCTCAGCTTGTTGGTGCGGGCGTTGAGCGCATTGACGCTCGAAAGCGTGGCGCCCAGGTACGGATGAACCGGCGTCTTGCCGTCGATAATCTGGTCGGCGATGTTCCTAGCGTAGTTGACCGGAATGGCAAAGCCCACGCCCGAGCTGGAGCCCGAGTAACTCTCGATGAGCGAGTTGATACCCACGAGCTCGCCGTTGTCGTTGACGAGCGCGCCGCCGGAGTTGCCCGGGTTGATGGCGGCATCGGTCTGGATCATGTTGGCATAGATGGTATTGCCGCTGGTAGAGCTCATGGCCGTGGAGCGATACAGCGCCGACACGATACCCGTGGAGACAGACTGTTCGTTGCCAAACGGCGAACCGATCGCCATGACCCACTCGCCCACGTTGAGCTTGGAGGAGTCACCGATCTCGATTGGGGTGAGCTTGGAGGATTCGGCATCCTTGAGCTTAATGACGGCGAGGTCGCTCGAGGCATCGTTGCCCACGAACTCGGCCTCGTAGGTGGTACCGTCGTCCATGGTTACCACGTACTGATCGTAACCATCGACCACGTGGTTGTTGGTGAGAATGTGGCCCTCGGTATCGAGCACCACGCCCGAGCCGACGCTACCCGAGCTGTCCGAATTGTCGGCAGACTGCGAAAGCGAGCCACCCTGACTGCCACTCGAAGTGGCGGTAATGGAAACTACGGAGGGCAGCGCCTTGGCAGAGACAGCCTCGGCCAGCGTGGTGTCCTCGGAGTCGATCTTGATCTTTTGCGTCGACGAGCCCGAAGCGCCCGCCGTCACGGCATTCTTGCCGCCGCCGATATCGAGCGTGCCGCTCATAATGAGCGCGATGACCAACAGAGCTCCGCAGGCACAGCCGGCGAGCGCCGTAATAAAGATCGGCAGCTTTTTGGTCTTGGTCTTGACCACCGTGTGCTTGTTCACGACCTGTTGACCACCCAGCGGCTGGCCGGTCTGCGTGTCGTAGGCCTGCACATAGGGAATGTTGTTACCACCGGCAGGCGTCGACTCCACCTGCACGCGCGGCTGCTGCTGAGTCTCGCCGGCGTTGCCCGCATCCTGGGGACGCTGGGAATCGTTCTCGCTCATAGCTGCGATCCTTTCGTCTAATAACCAAAGGCCCGCCAAACATGTGGCGGGCCATCATTGTTCACGTTGAGTTGTACCCCAA
>CAVALS010000218.1:0-3785 GCA_963589385.1 Bacteroidaceae bacterium | reverse complement strand
TAGAACGAGTCGAACAGCTGGTAGAGCACGCCGCCCTGCGTTCCGTTGGCGCGCGCGGGCTGCGTGAGAAATCCCGGCTGGAACAGCGTCGAGATGCCCTCGAACAGGATATAGGCCACCATGGAGACGACGATGAGCATGACGATGGCGGCGATCGCCGTCAGCACGCCCGTGGCGATGCGGTCCTGCTTTTGGACGCGCCCGAGCCTCGCCTCGTCGATATGGATGCGCGTGCTAGCCACGAGCCTTCGCCCCCTTGCGGCCGATGAGGTGGATAATCAGGATGAAGATGAGGCTCATGCCCATCAGCAGCAGGCCGAGCGCCCACAGAACATCGTCCTGGGCCGAGCCCTCAGCATAGACCGCCATGGACGTGGTGAGCGTGGTGGTGATGGTCGAAGCCGGCGACAGCAGCGACGTCGGCATGGCCTCGATACCGCCGATAACCATGCGCACGGCGAGCGTCTCGCCAAAGGCGCGGGTCATGCCAAGAATGACCGCGGTCATGAGCGACGGCATGGCGGACTTGAGCACCACGTGCCAGATGGTCTGCCAGCGGGTGTAGCCCAGAGCGAGCGAGCCCTGACGGTAGCTATCGGGCACGGCGCGCAGACCATCGACCGAAAGGGTGGTCATGGTCGGCAGGATCATGACGGCCAGCACGATGGCGCCGGGCAGGATGCCCAGGCCCGTACTCACATGGAAAACGCTCTTCATAAGGCCGACGACCACGTGAAAGCCAATCAGGCCAAAGACGACCGAGGGAATGCCGGTCAAAAGCTCAATAAGCGGCTGAAAGATCTTGGAACCAAACTTAGGTCGAATCTCGACCGCAAAGATGGCAGAGCCGATGGCGATGGGCAGCGCGATGAGCGTGGAGAGCACCATGACCGCAAACGAGGTGACGATCAGAGGCAGGGCGCCGGTGTAGGGCAGGCCGTTTTTAGCCGTGTTGGCCAGGTCCCACTTGGTGCCGGTAAAGAACTCGACGACCGAAACGCCGTCCTTGAGAAAAGCCGAGAGGCCCTTTTGGGCGACCATAAAGATGAGCGCGGCAACGACAAGCGTCACGAGCGCTACGCACGCGCCCGTGACGCCCAGGCCCACGTTCTCAAGGTCGCGCTTTGGCAGCTGTTTTGCCATTGCAAACCTTTCCGGGGGCGATTACTTATTTAGCAGAGACCTTGCCGCTGGCGTCCTTGACGACCTTCATGGCAGAGACGGGAATAAAGCCCTGCTCCTCGACGAGCTTGCCCTGGACGTCGTCGGAAAGCATGAACTCCAGGAAGGCCTTGGTAGCCTCGTCGGCGTCCTTGGAGCAGTACATGTGCTCGGTCGCCCAGATCTTGAAGGAGTCGTCGGTGACATTCTTGCTCTTGGGCTCGACGCCCTCGACCTTGATGGCGTTGAACTTGGAGTCATCGAAGTGCGAGAAGTCCAGGTAGGAGATGGCGTTGTCGGCGCTGGCCATCTGAGTCTGGACATCGCCGGACTTGTCGAGCTCGGCGTCGCCCTTAAAGTCGACGGCCTCGTCGCCAAAGACGGCGGCCTCAAAGGTAGCGCGGGTACCGGAGCCGGCCTTGCGGTTGAGGACGACGATGGTGGCGTCGTCGCCGCCGACCTCCTTCCAGTTGGTGATCTGGCCGGAGAAGATGCCCTTGAGCTGCTCGAAGGACAGATCGTCGACCGTCACGTTCTTGGAGACGACGGGGCCCATGCCCACGACGGCGACCTCGTGGTCGACGAGGTTCTTGACCTGATCGGCCTCGAGCTTGGACTCGGCGAAGACGTCGGAGTTACCGATGGTGACGGTGCCGGCGGCAACAGCGGTAAGGCCCTTGCCCGAACCGTTGCCCGAACCGGAGATGGAGACGTCGGGATTGGCATCCATGAACTTCTCGGCAGCAGCCTCGACGAGAGCCTGGAACGAGGAGGCACCGTCGTAGGTCACCTCACCGGAGACGGACTCGGCAGCAGCGGCGCTACCCTTGTCGGCAGCGTTGGAAGCGCCTGCGCCACCGCAACCAACGAGACCGAGGCCGACGATGCTGGCAAGACCACCAGCGAGGCCGAGGAACTGACGACGAGAATAAGCCTGATCGAGCATGATCTTCCTTTCATACATGCGACTCGCGGGCACCCCGCCCGCTTTGCTGTTTGGAAAGATACGGCCCCGACCGGGCAACGTCCGCGCCAACTGCGGTTTCTTACAGGCATCTGATAGACCCTTACCGCAAGCGCGGCTCGGCTTTACAAACGAATAACAATCCCCACCCAAGCATGGCGCGCCTTTTACACCAATAAAAACAAAGTTGGTGAAATAGTTCCTGTTTGGCCATCAAATGGCCCCCCTTCTAGGAACTATTCCACCGCAGCTTAGATTGGGAAACCGCGAAACCTTAAAGCTCTAATTCATTCAAACGGAGGATTGCCACGATATAGATCTTGAGCGCTTGCTTGAGCTGTTCCTCGTTGGCGCACTCGTTGGGGCCGTGCATCTGGCCGCCCCATGCGGGCAGCTCCAGGCCGGTCTCCTCGGGGCCAAACGAGACGGCGCGGGCAAAGTTGCGCGCGTACGTGCCGCCGCCCATGGCAAAGGGCTCGGCATGCTTGCCCGTAAACTCGTTATAGGTGTCAATCAGCGCCTTCACGGCCGGGTCGTCGGCCGAAACTGAGAACGGCACCTTGGTACGACCCACGCGATACGTCACACCAAAGCGGCCCACGAGCGGCTCGAGCTGCTCGCAGATGGTATCGGCGCTCGTGCTGTCGGGGAAACGCACGTCGATGACCTGCTCAATGTGGCCATCCGCCACGCGGATGACGCCGGGGTTGCAGGTGAGCGGGCCAAACGCGGGGCTCGTCGCGTCGATACCCAGGCCGCGGCCATAGGCATCCGCATGCACAAAGGCCAGAAACTTGACAAACTCGTGCTCGGCAGGCGTCAGCAGGCGCTCGCCACGGGCGCCAAACGCGTCCTCGGCCTCGCGCAGGTACGTCACGATCAGGCCGACGGCATTGATCGTTCCCTCAGGCATCGAGGCATGACCGCCAATGCCGTGGGCGAAAATCTGCGCATGGCCGTTCTCGAGCGCCGTGATCTCCAGGCGGTCGGCGCTCTCAATGGGCGCCGGCAGCTCATCGGCGGCAATCGCGAGCTCGCAGATAGACTGCGACGGAATGGCGTTGCTCGCCTCGGCACCGCTCCACGACACAATGCGCCCACCGTCGATCTTGGGGCTCACAAACGTCGCCCCAAACTGGCCCTTCTCAGCATTGCAGACCGGGAACTCGGCATCGGGCGTAAACAGAAAGTCGGGGTTCGCGTGGTTCTCCAGATAATGGTGAACGTCGGACATGCCCACTTCCTCATCGCAGCCCAGCAGCGCACGGAAGGTATAGCGCGGGGTAATACCGTGCTTGAGCAGATAGGCGCCGGCGTAGAGCGACAGCACGGCCGGACCCTTGTCGTCGATAACGCCGCGGCCGAGCAGCCAGCCCTCGCGACGCTCCATCGCAAACGGGTCGGTGTTCCAACCGGGACCGGCGGGAACCACGTCAACATGGCAGATAGTCGCAAGCTGCTTATCGCCGCGGCCCGGGATATCGGCAATGCCCACATACCCATCGTCGTCGCTCGTCTGGTAGCCGAGCTTTTGCGCAATGCCGAGCGCGCAATCGAGCGCATCACGAACCGGGCGGCCAAACGGCGCGCTAGGCTCCGCATCGGCAGCAACGGCTACGGACGGATAACTCACCAGCTGCTCGATATCGGCGACGACATC
>CAVALS010000217.1:0-3829 GCA_963589385.1 Bacteroidaceae bacterium | reverse complement strand
GCCCCGGCTACTGCATCAAGGGCGAGTTTGCCACCAATCCGCGCAACAGCCATGTCGATGGCGCCCTTGCCATGGCACGCTCCATGGACCCCGATTCCGCGGGTTCGCAGTTCTACTTCTGCCTGGGTGCCCAGCATAACCTCGATTCTGGTTACACCGTCTTTGGTACCACGGTCGAGGGTCTCGATGTGATTTCGCAGCTGCGTGCCGGCGACGAGATCGTCCATGTCGAGATCGTTCACGAGTAAAGGGGACTTCCTTGAATAGCCAGCTGATCCAACAGGGCCGCGCCGCTTATCGCGCGGGTGATTTTTCCGCTGCCGCCCAGATGCTTGGTGCGGCAAAGACTCCCAACGAGATCATGGGTGAGGCCGACCACCTGCGCGGCAATGCCCTGATGCATCTGGGCATGTACGCCGAGGCCGCCGAGGCCTACGCCGCCGCGCTCAACGACGGCGCCTATGGCAAGCGCGGCGCCCTGCTCACCAACCGCGGCAAGGCACTCGCCGCGGTGGGCGACTACACCACGGCCGCCCAGGCGTTCTCTGCAGCTACTCAGGACGCTTCCTACGCCACGCCTTTTAAGGCCTACTTGGGCCTGGGCAACGCGCTGTTCCAGTCGGGCGACTTTGCCAACGCCGGTACTGCTTTCCGTCAGGCTGCCATCGACGGCGCCAACCCGGCTCCTGCCGCCGCCCTCGGCGATCTGGGCCGCTGCTTCATCAAGCTCGGCCGCCCCGCAGACGCCGTTGAGACCTACCGCACGGCTATCGACTTTGCCGGCCCGCGCGACGATACACGCGCCCTCAACGCCGGCATGGGCCAAGCGCTTTCCGCCGCCGGCCGTCCCTCCGATGCACTCGATGCCTTTAACGCCGCTACCGCCGACGGCATCTACCAGCTCACGCCCGAGCAGGCCGACGAGCTTGCCCGCGTGCACGACTCGCTCGCTGCGCTTTCAGCCCAGACGGCCATGTCCACGGCTCCGGCTCCCGCGATGGACGCTCCCGCTGTCGACCCGCTCGATCCCACGGGCGCGACCGGTCAGTTTATGCCCGACCCCTCTGACACCGGCTTCTTTACGCTGTCCGAGTCCGAGATGGTCCAGCAGGACCGCAAACAGGCCAAGGTTCGTCGTCGCCACCGCCACACGGGTCTTAAGATCTTCCTGGTGCTGCTTCTGCTTATCGTGATCGCCGCCGGCGGTCTTGGCTATGCTTATACGCGCGGCATGGGCTACCCCTCGCAGGAATCCGTCATCACCGACCTGTTCCAGGCTGCCGGTGACGGCGATACCGCAAAGGCCGAGTCCTGCCTGGCCTCGAGCCTGTCCGAGGACGCCAAGGCGATGATCGTCTCCTCGATTCCGCAGGGCGCCACCGTCTCCATCGAGGGTATGGATCAGTCCATGACCGAGACCACCGCCAAGGTGAAGGCTTCGCTGTCCAAGGGCGGCGAGCAGGAGTACACCGTTAAGTTCGTGCGCTCCGACAACCATATCGGTTGGGCCGTCTCCTCCTTCGACATCGATTTTTCGGCCGCTGACAACCAGTAGTGACCTTATGAGATTTGGCTCTGCCCGGTGCTTCACCGCAAGTGAGGTGCCGGGCTTGCGCTAGTATGATGGGCTAGTAGTTTTCCAGCAATCATCCAACACATCAGGAGTTGCGTTGTTTTCTTTGATGGATATGTTCTTCGGTAGCTATGCGGGCGATCTCGCCATCGACCTCGGCACCGCCAATACGCTCGTCTCTGTGCGCGGCAAGGGCATCGTCATCCGCGAGCCCTCCGTTGTCGCCATCGACAAGAACGACGAGCGCATCCTGGCAGTCGGCATCGAGGCCAAGCGCATGCTCGGCCGTACGCCCGGCAACATCGTGGCCGTTCGTCCCCTTAAGGACGGCGTCATCGCCGACTTCGATGTTACCGAGGCCATGCTTCGCTACTTTATCGACAAGGCTTCCGAGAAGCGCTATCCGTGGACTCCGCGTCCGCGCGTCGTCGTCTGCGTTCCCTCCGGCGTCACGTCGGTCGAGAAGCGCGCCGTCTTTGAGGCCACGATCCAGGCAGGCGCTCGCCAGGCCTATCTGATCGAGGAGCCCATGGCGGCTGCCATCGGCGCCGACCTGCCTGTCGAGGAGCCCACGGGCTCCATGGTCATCGATATCGGCGGCGGCACCACCGAGGTCGCCGTTATCGCTATGGGCGGTATTGTCGTGTCGCAGTCCATCCGCATTGCCGGCGACGAGTTCGACCAGGCTATCCTCACCCATGTTCGCGATGCCTACAACCTGGCTATCGGCGAGCGCACGGCCGAGGACATCAAGATCAAGGTCGGCTCCGCCGTGCCGCTCAAGGACGAGCTCGACGTCGAGGTCAACGGGCGCGACGTTATCACGGGCCTGCCTAAGACCGTTCGTATCGAGAGCGAGGAGATTCGTCGCGCGCTCAACAAGCCGCTCGACGAGATGGCCAAGGCCGTTAAGGACGCTCTGGACGCCACGCCGCCCGATCTTGCCTCGGACCTTATGTACTACGGCATTCTGCTGACCGGCGGCGGTGCGCTGCTGCGCGGCCTCGACGTGCGCCTGCGCGACGAGACCGGCGTTTCGGTCAACGTCAGCCCCACGGCGCTCGATAACGTCGTAAACGGCTGCGCCCGCGTGCTCGAGGCCAACGCCTTTGACGGTGGCTTCGTCCAAACCAATGCTTAATTTCCAAAAGGTGGATTCCATTTGGCACGATCTTCGGGTTTCTCTCCAAATCTGAATACCAAGCGACAATCAACGGGTATGCGCCCGTTGATTGTTTTCAGCCTGATTTCGGTGTTGCTGCTCACGTTTTATATCCGTGAGGGCGAGGCCGGGCCGATTCATGCCGTACGCTCGGGCATGACGACGATTACCTCGCCGGTGCGCTTTTTGGGCTCGGCCGTGGCGGCTCCCTTCAACGCGATCGGCAACGTGTTTTCCAACCTCACGGCTTCGCAGGAGTCGCTCGACGACCTCAAGAAGCAAAACGAGGTGCTGACCTCTAAGGTCGCCGAGCTTTCCGAGGCTCAAAAGACTGCCGAGCGCCTGGAAGGCCTGGTCGGGCTGCAATCGACCTACAACCTTAAGTCGACCGCCGCTCGTATCGTCGGTGCGTCGGGCGATGCCTGGACCTCGACCGTTACCATCGACAAGGGCTCTGCCGACGGCCTTACCATCAACATGCCCGTGACGAGTTCTGCCGGTGTTATCGGCCAGATTATCGAGGTATCGGCCAAGACCTCTACCGTGCGCCTGATTGGTGACGAGAACTCTGGCGTGTCGGCCATGGTGCAGGACACGCGCGCCCAGGGCATGCTGCAGGGTCAGGCTGATGGCACGCTTCGTCTTGAGTACGTGAGCGTCGACTCGGACGTTAAGGTTGGCGACATCATCGTGACCTCGGGCATCGGTGGCGTGTTCCCCAAGGGCCTTCCGCTTGGTACCGTCTCGTCGGTTGAGAAATCGGCCAACGATGTGTATTACACCATCGTCGTACGTGCCCAGACTACGGCAGAGAATAACGAGGAGGTGCTCGTCATCACCTCGTTGACCGACGAGCAGTCGGCCTCGGATGAGGATGTGAGCACCGCTAATAGCACGCCGCAGGGAACGTCGCGCGATGCTGCGACCAAGACGAAGGACGAGGGCTCGGATGACAGTTCCGACACGTCCGAGACGACCGATTCCGGCTCGAGCGAATAGGGGGCATGTCCATGGATCTACACGAGCAGGGGGCGAGCTCCCGCACGTTTGTAATCGCCGCCATTGCGTGCGTGCTGCTGCAGGCAGGCCTGGCG
>CAVALS010000216.1:0-3867 GCA_963589385.1 Bacteroidaceae bacterium | reverse complement strand
CTTCGATTGGATATTCTTCGGCAATCGACCAAAGAGAATCGCCAGGCTGAACGCGAATGGTCTCGTAGGTAATGTTGGAAACGGACTCGGCATACGCGGCGTGACGAGTGCTAAAGACCGACATAGCGAGGACAAAGAAGAGCGTAAGCGCAACGGCGACGGCGACAATCGTCGGAACCTTCAGGGCAACGCGGGCCGGCGCGACTACAGCCTGCTGATTGCGCGCAGGCTTTACGGTCAAAGGCTGAAAGCCGGAGCGGCCACCCTGAACAACCGTAAAAGTGGGTTCTGCAGGCGTCTCGAGCTTAAGGGCGAGGTTTCCCTGGACCATATTCGTTGCGTTCATCATGTTCTCCTCTCGCGTGTTTTGCTGAGAACAGTTTTATCAAGCCGCGCGGACAAAAATGTCTAGCGCGAGAACGAATGTTCGGTTATTATTATCTTCGAACAGTTGTTCCTGTCAAGCAAAATTCGAACATTTGTTTGACATGGTAGAGAGGATGCCCTGATGGCTCGCAAAATTACCAAGCGTCAGCAGCAAATTTACGACTTCATCAAGGAATATCAGCAGGAGAAGGGTTATCCGCCCAGCGTGCGCGAGATGGCTTCTGCCGTGGGCCTTTCCTCCCCCAGCACCGTGCACGCCCATCTATCTGCCCTGGAGGCGCGCGGGCTACTCAAGCGCGATGCCACCAAACCGCGCGCCTTGGAACTCTTTAACGAGGACGGTTCCTCTGTCTCAATTTCTAAAACTGACGAGCCCACCGCACCTCGCGGAACGGTCTCGCTACCGCTCGTTGGTCGCGTTGCGGCTGGGATTCCCATTCTGGCCGAACAGAATATCGAAGACACTTTTACTATCCCGACCGAAATCGCCACCGATCAGGGTTCCTTTATCCTTGAAGTGCATGGGAGCTCAATGATCAATGTCGGCATCTTCAATGGCGATTACATCATCGTCCGTGAACAAAAGAGTGCCATGAACGGCGAAATTGTCGTGGCCATGATTGATGGTTCAGCGACCGTCAAGACGTTCTACAAGGAGCAGGGACGCGTACGCCTGCAGCCCGAGAATGACACCATGGAGCCTATCTATGCAACAAATCCCGTTATTTTGGGCAAAGTCGTCGGCTTGATGCGCCGGTTCGCGTAATGCAAAAACGCATCACCATCTTTGATACCGTCCGCGGGTTTACGATGATTTCAATGGCAGGTTTTCACGCTTGCTACGATCTCGCCTACCTGTACGACTGGGATATGCCCTGGTTTACCCAGACTGTCTTTCAAGACATCTGGCGCGCCAGCATCAGCTGGGTATTTTTGTTTATCGCGGGTTGGATGTGCACCCTTTCGCGCAACAATATCAAACGTGCCGCCAAATACGCCTTAGCAGCACTCGTCGTCTGGTTGGCAACAACACTTGTCTCAGTAGACGATTCAGTTAATTTTGGCATCATCTACTGCATGACCGCATGTACCGGCATCGTGGCGTTGACCGATCCCGTCCTTAAGAAGATATCGGCGAGATGGGGCATGTCCCTATGCCTTGTGTTGTTCGCCCTCACCTGGAGCATCCCCAAAACGATCTACCCTGTCCCCTACCTGGCGTGGCTGGGATTTCCGAGCCCTGGGTTTGTTTCAGGTGATTACTACCCCATCATCCCGTTTATCTTTATGTATTTTGCAGGATACTTCGCCGCACATATAGCGCGGGGAATCGATAAGACCGTCCCTAGCTGGGCCTACGCCAACCCCCTACCGGCGCTCGCCAGCCTTGGACGTCATGCACTCCCCTTTTATCTGCTGCATCAGCCAATCATACTGGGCATTTTGGAGCTCGCCTACTCGGTGCGATAACGCTCGAGCCGCGGTGTAATACGAGCCGGCAGTTTCGCCACAATACGAACGCCATCCTCAAGATATTCCTCGTGCAAAAGAGTCCCCTGCTCATGCACGAGTGTAATGAGCGCACCTTCACGATATGGAATGTCGGCTGAAAGCAGCACATCGGTGGCAGCTGCCTCGCGAGCAATGCGATCGACGAAATCGTCGAGTCCTTCGCCCGTTTGGGCCGAGAACAGAACGGCTTCGGGATAACGACGACGGAAACTTAATCGATCAACGCTATCGAGAAGATCGATTTTATTGAACACCGTAAGCGTCAAACGCTCGCCGGCGCCGATCTCATCAAGCACGCGGTCGACAGCCTCCAGCTGCCGCTCATAGTCCTCGTCAGACGCATCTACGACTTTGAGAATTAGATCGGCGCCCAAAACCTCGGACAGCGTCGATTTAAAGGCATCGACCAGACCATGCGGCAGCTTTTGAATAAAGCCGACGGTATCGGTAATCGTCATGCCGCGACCGCCAGGCAGGCGATACGAACGCGTCGTCGGGTCGAGCGTAGCAAACAGCTTGTCCTGCGAAAGTACCGTAGAGCCGGTCAGTCGATTGAGCAACGTCGATTTACCGGCATTGGTATAACCGGCTAACGCAACGCGAAATGCCGGTGACTCAATGCGGCTCTTGGACTGGACATCGCGACGCTGTTCAACCTGCTTAAGCTCACGACGAAGCGCGGCAATCTTATTGCGAATCAAGCGACGGTCAACCTCGAGCTGGCTTTCACCCTGGCCAAAGCGCGAACCGATGCCGCCGCGCGTCTGCTCCTTGGCAAGATGGCTCCACATACCGCGCAGACGAGGCAACAAATATTGAAGCTGCGCCAGCTGTACCTGCAGGCGTCCCTCACGCGTCTGAGCATGCAGGCCAAAGATATCCAGGATCAGTGCTGTGCGATCGATAATCTTTACCGGCTCGCCCACGGCTTTCTCCAAATAGGATTGCTGCGAGGGCGTCAGGTCGTCGTCAAAAATTACGACATCGGCATCCATACGATGCACCAGGCCGCACAGCTCTTCAACCTTACCGGAACCGATAAACGATTTTGGATACGGCTTAACCAGACGCTGTGACAAACGCGCCACACACTGGGCGCCAGCCGTATGGGCTAGGCGCTCAAGCTCGTCAAGCGAACGATCGAGCGGCCACGCATTGTCGCGCCACTCAACACCAACTAATATGGCACGCTCGGGCTCGGGTGCCGTGGGAACAAGGGGGAAACGGGCCATTAGGCAGCCTCAATACGATGCAGGATTTCCTCAACGACCTCATCGATCGTACATTCATCCATATCAAACCACACGATGCGGTCATCGCGTTTAAACCACGAAAGCTGACGTTTGGCATAGCGACGCGAACGCATCTTGATGAGTTCGCGAGCCTCATCCATAGAAATCACGCCATTGAAAGCATCAATGATCTCTTTATAGCCAATTGCCTGCATCGACGTCAGGGCATCTCCCAGTCCCTGGTCCATAAGACCGCGGACCTCATCGACAAGGCCCTGCTCAAACATAAGATCGACGCGCAGGTTAATGCGCTCGTAGAGCACCTCGCGATTGCGGGTCAGACCAAACCACAGAGCATGATAATGCTCGCGCGGAACACTAAACTGACTTTTTTGCTTTGCATAGGAGATACCATCATCATGCATCTCGAGCGCGCGAATCACGCGACGAACATTATGGGGGTGGATGACCGCAGCGGACTCGGGGTCACGCTCGGCAAGCAGCGCGTGCAGCGCTTCCTCGCCTATGCGCTCGGCAAGTTCCTGATACCCCGCGCGACGATCGTCCTCAAGCTCGCCCGAGGGAAAATCCATCTCATCCAGAGCGGCCTTGAGATACAAGCCTGTGCCCCCGCAAAACACTGGTAGGCGGCCCTCGCCAAGCAAACGCTCAACATGCACACGAGCGTCAGCCTGATAAAGCGCAGCAGAATATGCCACACCCGGCTCTACAATGT
>CAVALS010000215.1:0-3873 GCA_963589385.1 Bacteroidaceae bacterium | reverse complement strand
GAGTTGAAGGGTTTCTCACCCTCTGCACGCTCCACGGGGACCCAGGTGCCGTCGCTCGTGAGGCTGCGGGCCTTCACGTTGTCGCGCAGCTGCATGCCCATGTACTCGTGCACCAGGGCGCGGCAGGTGGGGTCGAGCACGGGGAAGGCAATCTCCACGCGGTGCTCGGTGTTGCGCGTCATCATGTCTGCCGAGCTCAGGTAAATCATGTCCGAGTCCACGCCGAAAGCATAGACGCGCGCGTGCTCCAAAAAGCGTCCGACGATGGAGCGGACATGCACGTTCTCGGTCTTGCCCGGAACACCGGGCTTGAGGCACGAGATGCCTCGGATGATCATGTCTACGCGCACGCCGGCACACGATGCCTCGGCGATCTTGTCGATAACCTCGCGGTCGGTCAGCGAGTTGAGCTTAAAGAACACGCGGGCGGGCTCGCCGGCAAGGGCGCGCTGGATCTCGCGGTCAAGCCCGCGCATGATGAGCGGTTTCAGTCCGACGGGCGCCACACCCAGGAAGCGGTAGTCGCCGCGCAGGTTGCCCAGCGACAGGTTGCGGAAGAACAGGTTGGCGTCCTCGCCGATGCCGGGATGGGCTGTCATGAGCATAAAGTCGCTGTAGAGTTTGGCCGTCTTCTCGTTAAAGTTGCCGGTGCCCAAAAGTGTGAGGCGCGTTAGCGCCATGCCCTCGCGATAGGTGAGCTGGCAGATCTTTGAGTGGCATTTAAAGCCCTCGGAACCATAGATGACGGTGCAGCCGGCCTCTTCCAGGCGCTCGGCCCACTCGATGTTGTTCTGCTCGTCAAAGCGTGCGCGGAGCTCCATGAGCACCGTGACCTCTTTGCCGTTCTCGGCAGCATCGATCAGCGACTCGCATAGGCGGCTCTGCTTGGCCACGCGGTAGAGCGTGATGCGCAACGAGATGCACTCGGGGTCGTAGGCTGCTTCGTGCACCAGGTCCAAGAACGGGTTCATGGCCTCGTAAGGGTAGAAGAGCAGCTTGTCGTGCTGCAGCACCTGCTCGCGGATGGAGCGGGTCATGTCGATGGTGGGATTGGGCTGCGGCTTAAACGGCGTAAAGAGCAGCTCGTTGCGCAGGTGCTCGGGAATCTTGCCCTCAATGCCAAAGACGTAGCCCAGGTTGAGCGGGATATCGCAGGTAAAGACCGAGCGACGCGAAAGCTCGAGCGCCTTGCGGATAGTCTTGAGCGTCGCCTTCTCGAGCGATCCCGAGACCGCGAGCACTACCGGCTGCAGGCGCAGGCGCTTCTTGAGAATGCGCTTCATGTGCTGGCGGTAGTCCTCTTCCTCCTCGACGCCCTCGCCGTCCGGATCGATGTCAGCGTTGCGGGTGACGCGGATCAGCGCACGATCCAGCGGCTTATAGGAGCCAAAGCAGCTGTCCAGGCAGGCGAGGATGACGTCCTCGAGCAAGATGTAGGAGTAGGTGCCGGTGGGCGAGGGGATCTCGACCACGCGGTTCATCGAGGCGGGAATCTCGATAAGGCCCAGCAGGCTCTCCTCGTCGGTGGCACCGTCCAGACCACAGGCCAGATAGAGCGCGCCATTGCGCAGGTTGGGGAAGGGGTGGCGAGGATCGATGACCAGCGGCGAGATGACCGGTGACACGTAGGCCTGGAAGTAGCGGGTTACAAAGGTGCGCTCCTCGGGCGTAAGCGAATCGATGCGGGCGCGGTGAACGCCCAGGGTGTCGAGCTTGCCCTCGATGCTCTTAAAGATGGACTCCCAACGGGTAAGGAGCCCGGGCAGCTCTGCCATGACAGCATCGACCTGTTCGGAGGCGGTCATATTGCTCTTGTTGTCGACAGGTTGTTTTTTGAGCTCCGCCAGATCGGACAGGCCGCCCACGCGCACCATAAGGAACTCGTCGAGGTTGGACTCGAAGATCGAGACGAACTTTAGTCGCTCGAATAACGGAACGGTTTCGTCGAAGGCTTCGTCGAGCACGCGGTTGTCAAAGCGTAGCCAGCTGAGCTCTCGGTTTTGCGTGTACGAGAAGTCGCGCGGCGGTTTGCGCAGCTTTGCGGCGGCTTGCTTCTTTTCGATTTTGCTCGGCATATGCATCTGTCCGTTCAGTCCCCACAAGGGACGGTAGCCTAACACTAATCACTATTGTCTCAATTTAGTCGACCGCTGGCACGGACGTATCGCGTGAACGGTATCTTTACCTACTTCTTACGCTGACAAGTCATAGGACTGACGTCCTGCTCGTCTGCAAGCGGTCTATATCCTCACTCAACTGGTACGTAAGTGTGAATAAGAATGATGGATAGCTGAATATCATTGAATGCAGGCGGAAACGTAAACAAACATCATTTATATACATAAAACCGATTTAGCTATGCAATTCTGAATCAAAAGTTTAGAGATGCAATTGCAAATAGTTTTTAGGAAAAAAGAGCGTTTACCTTAGAAAAGTTACTTTAGAACGCCGAAGTACATTATGGGGGAATCTCGTGCGATATACCGTTCATCGCACTTTGTTGACCGTTCGGGGGCGAGGTGGAATTGCGGGTGGAATTTGGATATAACTAGAGCTGTCAGCAAGCAGCGTCCGCTATGGAAGGGCGCTGAGAGATTCGGCCGAAAGGCCCGAAAGAAAGGTAGGAGGCCATGACGAAAGGTCTGCACGTGCCTTCCGAGATCGGCAAGCTCAGGAAGGTCTGCCTGCACCGTCCCGGCGACGAGCTCCTCAACCTGCCGCCCGACGAGCTCGAGCGACTCCTGTTCGACGACGTCCCGTTCCTGGAGGTCGCGCAGCAGGAGCACGACACCTTCGCCCAGATCCTGAGGGACCAGGGCGTGGAGGTCCTCTATCTCGAGAACCTCGTCGCCGAGGTGTTCGACCAGGTCCCCGGCGCCCGCGCCGAGTTCACCGACCAGTACATCGCCGAGGCCGGCATCCGCGGCCAGCACATGCCGCAGATCGTCCGCGAGAAGCTGGACTCCATCGAGGACAACCTCGAGTTCGTCAAGAAGACCATGGCCGGCATGACCAAGTCCGAGATCGACATGCCCCTCACGGCCTCCACGACCCTCGACTCCCTGGTCAACTCCGAGTCCGAGTCCGACCTGATCATCGACCCGATGCCCAACCTCTACTTCACCCGCGACCCGTTCGCGGTCGTCGGCGAGGGCGTCAACCTCAACCGCATGTACTCGGTCACCCGCAACCGCGAGACCCTGTACGGCAAGTACATCTTCAAGTACCACCCCGACTACAAGGACGTCTCGCTGTACTTCCGCCGCGACTGCCAGTTCCACACCGAGGGCGGCGACGTGCTGAACATCAACGAGAAGACCCTCGCCGTCGGCATCTCCCAGCGCACCCAGGCCGCCGCGATCGACGTCATGGCCCAGAACATCTTCTGGAACTCCGACTCCAAGGTCGAGCGCATCCTGGCCTTCGACATCCCGGTCTCGCGCGCCTTCATGCACCTCGACACGGTCTTCACCCAGATCGACGTCGATAAGTTCACGATCCACCCCGCCATCATGGGCACCCTGCGCGTCTACGAGCTGACCGCCGGCAAGAACCCGGGCGACGTGAACATCCGCCTGATCGAGGACACCCTCGAGCACGTCCTGGAGGACGCCACCGGCGTCGACCAGGTCAAGCTGATCCCCTGCGGCGGCGGCGACCCGATCGCGGCCTCCCGCGAGCAGTGGAACGACGGCTCCAACACCCTGTGCGTCGAGCCCGGCAAGATCTGCGTCTACGCCCGCAACACCGTCACCAACGACGTGCTGTACAAGGAGGGCCTGGACCTTCTCGTCGTGCCCTCCGCCGAGCTCTCCCGCGGCCGCGGCGGCCCGCGCTGCATGAGCATGCCCTTCTGGCGCGAGGACCTCTAAG
>CAVALS010000214.1:0-3884 GCA_963589385.1 Bacteroidaceae bacterium | reverse complement strand
CGGCCGCCTTTTTGCTGCCGACCATGAACAATCTGGAGCACATCGCTCCGCCCAAGCCCGTGCGTGAGCGCGGCGGCCGCAACCGTCGTCGCGGCGCCAAGAAGCCCGAGGGCAACGGCCGTGGCCCCGTGATGCTCGTCATCACCCCCACGCGCGAGCTCGCCCAGCAGATCGACGAGGTCGCGAGCAAGATCGCCGACGTCACCGGCCATGTCGCCGTGACCGTCGTGGGTGGCGTGAGCTACAAGCCGCAGACCGCGGCACTCAAGTACGGCTGCGATATCCTGGTCGCCACGCCGGGCCGTCTGGTCGACCTGATCGAGCAGGGCGCCTGCCACCTGAACGAGGTCAAGGTGCTGGTGCTCGACGAGGCCGATCGCATGCTCGACATGGGCTTTTTGCCCGCCGTCCGCCGTATTGTGCGCGAGACGCCGGCCGAGCGCCAGACGCTGCTGTTCTCGGCGACGCTCGACGAGGAGGCCGTGGGCGAGATCACCGACCTTGTGAGCGACCCGGCCCGCGTGGAGATCGCCCCCGCCACGTCGACCGCCGACACCGTCGACCAGTTTGTGTTCCCGGTGTCCATCGAGGCCAAGAATAACCTGTTGCCCGAGTTTCTCAAGAAGGAGGGCCCGGAGCGCACCATTGTCTTTATGCGCACCAAGCATCGCGCCGACAGCTGCTGCCGTCGTCTGGAGCGTAAGGGCATCAAGGCCGCCGCGATTCACGGCAACCGCAGCCAGGCCCAGCGCGAGCGCGCGCTTTCTGCCTTCCGCGACGGCACCGTCGACGTGCTGGTGGCAACCGATGTTCTCGCCCGCGGCATCGACATTAGCGACGTGCGCTACGTCGTGAACTTTGACGTGCCGGCCGAGCCGACCGACTACATCCACCGTATTGGCCGTACGGGCCGTGCCGGCGAGCTGGGCTGGGCCATTACGTTTGTGACCGAGCAGGACGTCGACGAGTTCTACGAGATCGAGAAGCTCATGGACAAGACCGCCGACATCTACGAGGCCGGCGACCTGCACGTGGGTCCCAACCCGCCCGCGGTTGATCCCGAGCGCGACCCTGCGGCCTTTAAGGTGAAGAAGAAGACCAAGCGCGGCAAGTCCAAGAGCAAGAAGAAGCTTGAGCAGGCGCGTCGCGACGGCAAGCGCAACGGCGACGATTACGGCGATGTTGCCGGTCGTTCCAACCGCGGTCGCGACGAGCGCCGCGGCGACGGCGAGCGTCCGAGCCGTCCCAAGCGCGGCGGCAAGACCCGCGTGCGCGAGGGCGTTCAGGCTCGCGTGGACGAGGCTGTTGAGAGCGTGGCTCGCGAGGTAGCTGCCGAGGAGCGCGGCGGTGCTGGTGCCGCTGAGCAGCCTGCGCGCGGCAACCGTGCCGAGCGTCGTGCCAAGCAGTTCCAGGGCGAGGCACACCGCCGTCGTCGTGAGGACGAGGACCGTGGCGGCCGTCGTCGTGTCGAGCGCGAGGACGAGGGCCGCGGTTCGCGCGGTGGCAAGCGCGGTGCGGGCGACCGCCGTCGTTCCGGTCGTGATGACGAGCGCGGTGGCCGTGATGAGCGTCGCGGCGGCGAGGGTCGCGGTGAGCGAGGTGCCCGTGGCGGTGAGTCCCGTGGCGGCAAGCGCTTTGAAGAGCGCGGTAGCCGCGGCGGCGAGCGTCGCGAGGGTGCTCGCGGCAATGGCGGCCGCGGCGGCGCTGGTCGTTCTAACGAGTCGCGCGATCGTCGTGACCCGCGTGCCAGCCGTGATCGTCGCGATGACTGGCGCAACTACGACGATACCCGCGAAGAGCGTCGCGGCGGCTATCGTGGTGGTCGTGGCGGCAACCAGGCCGGCTCCCGTGGCGGCCGTGCCGGCGGTCGCGATAACCGTGGCAGCTACGGCAACAGCCGTGGCGGCAAGCGCGGTGGCAGCTCCCGTCGCCCCGGCGACGGCGGCGGCAAGCGCAAGTAAGATGCGCATCGCGCGCTAGCGTGAGACAAGCTAAGGGCCCGAGCAAATAACGCTCGGGCCCTTTTGTTTGCCGTGTCCATCGCTAATTCAAACGTGATGTTCTCGGGAATGCATCTGGGGGATGCTGAGGACCTATTTTCCGCCATGCAGCAATGGGTCCTATGGGGTGCGCCGTGCATTTTTTGGAGTATTCTGCAGTTCGAGTTGTCTGCATATGATTCGACGTCGCCAACGGTGGCCTTCGGATATCCCTAGCGAGCGTTCCGAGTCAGATTTCGCCGTTTTCCGGAGCAGGGGCGCGTCATTCTCGCCATGTCGGGACTTAGAATGATACGGCGCCCTACAGTTTTGCCCACCCGCGGCGGTGCTGGCGCGGTCACGTTGCAGAATACTCCGTTTTTTGCACGGGCCAGGATGGGGTACCTCAGGAGAACGCGGCGGTATCCAGTAAATATATGCAATCTGTACCGGGAATTATGCAAACCGAAAAGGCGGGCAGTATGGGTTGGTGTATCGGGCTGCCTAGCGCACCAAAACGGGGAGCTCCCCCCCCATGCGCCGTATACTCTGTCTGAATGTGAAAACGGCTTGACGTGTTGCCTGGCGTAGGGAGAGGGTGCCTCGATGAGCGTATTCGAAATTGTGTTTAGTCCGACGGGCGGAACGCGGAAGGTGTCTGGCCTTGTGGCCGGGGCGCTGGACAAGAATACCGTTACCGTCGATTTGACCGATAGCGGGCTAGATTTCAGCGCTGTGTCGATGACTAAGGACGACGTGGCCGTAATCTCTGCGCCGGCGTATGCCGGTAGAATCCCGGCTGTGGTGGCTGACCGGTTGGGCATGGTGCGCGGCAACGGGGCTCGGACTGTTTTGGTTTGTGTATACGGAAACCGCGCGTTTGAGGACACGCTCGTAGAGCTGGAGGACGTTGCGAAGCGCGCCGGATTTAGGGTGGTTGCAGCGGTTTCTGCTATTGCTGAGCATTCCGTTGCTCGTCAGTTTGCTGCTGGGCGACCGGATGCGCAGGATGCGGCGCAGCTCGCAGAGTTTGCGCAGCAAATTCAGCAAAAGCTGTTGGCTGAGGACGCATCCGAGCCCTCTATTCCCGGCAATCGTCCTTATAAACAAGCTGGAGGTCATCGCATGGCACCCGAGGCAACAGAGGATTGCGCCTCCTGCGGTGCATGCGCCGCGGCGTGCCCCGTTTGTGCTATCGACAAGGGCGACCCCAAGCGAGCAGCTGGCGAGGCGTGCATCTCCTGCATGCGCTGCATCGCCGTATGTCCGCGAGGCGCTCGCAAGCTTGATCCCAACAAGCTATCCGCTGTTTCCCAGATGTTGAGCAAGGTTTGCGTCGTGCGGAAGGAATGCGAGCTCTTCATCTAGCGCATACGAAATTGGTGCGTTGGGGACAGGTTAATCTGCACCAACCTGGTGCAAACAAACCTGTCCCCAACGCACCAGAGTGAGGAGTGCCCCTGGGTGCCGGCAGGAAAGGAACGTCCCTAAGTGCCGCCTAAATACCGTTTATCGAAGAAAAAATACCGCTCACCGGTCATAATGATTGTTCTGGCTTTGGGCTTGTCTACAATATCTCCCGTAAAAAAGAAATGCGGAAGGTTACCGAGTCCCTCGGACGTGGGCCTAACCAAAGTCTTTGAACGGGTGTGTCTCTATGGATGCATTCGTTTGATTTTGGTTGGGCTATATTTATGAAGGGACATGCCACCATGGGTTTCTTTTCTCGCCTTATGGGTGGCTCGGACAAGCAGGCGACTGCGACTTCCGAGTTCGAGATTCTCGCCCCTGTTTCCGGCGAGCTTGTTAATCTAGAAAATACCAATGACCCCGCTTTTAGCAGTCGTGCAGTGGGCGATGGCGTTGCCGTGGTTCCCCAAGAGGGAACGGTGTGCGCTCCTGTTT
>CAVALS010000213.1:0-3887 GCA_963589385.1 Bacteroidaceae bacterium | reverse complement strand
GCCCCTCGGCATGTAAACGACGCGCAAGCTCATCCACATCCGCCGCGGGCGCCGCAACAAGCAAACCGCCCGAAGTCTGTGGATCGTACAGCGCATCGAGCATGCCCGGCCCCAGGTCCTCGTCGGCAGCCACGCGCGGGCCAAAGAAGTCCTGGTTGCGGTAGGAGCCCGCGGGGATAATGCCCAGACGCGCCATGTCGAGCACCTGGTCAAAGAGCGGCACCACCCCCGACGCAAGTTCAATCTGCACGCCCGAACCCTCGGCCATCTCGCACGCATGCCCGATCAGGCCAAAGCCCGTAATGTCGGTGCAGCCGTGAAGCTCGAGTCCCTCGGCCAGACGAATCGGGGCCTCGTTGAGGGTGCGCATCGAGTCAAGCATCCGGCTGGCCTCGTCCTGCTCGATGAGCTCGCCCTTAATGGCCGTGGTGATGATGCCCGAGCCGATTGCCTTGGTCAGCAGCAGAACATCGCCCACGCGTGCGCCGCTGTTGGCGAGCATGCGGTCGAGCGCGACAAAACCACTCACGGACAGGCCGTACTTGGGCTCGTCGTCGTTGATGGTATGGCCACCCGCGATGGAACAACCCGCCTCGACGCACTTGTCGGCGCCGCCCGCCAGAATCTGGCCGGCGACCTCGATGCCCAGGCAGCTCGGGATGCACAGCAAGTTCATGGCGTGGCTCGGCCGCCCGCCCATGGCGTAGATGTCCGACAGCGAGTTGGCCGCGGCGATCTGGCCAAACAGAAACGGGTCGTCGACCATCGGTGGGAAGAAGTCGATGGACTGCACGAGCCCCAAGTTCTCCCCTACGCGGAAGACGCTCGCATCGTCGGAGGTATCGAACCCCACGAGCAAGTTGTCATTATGCACATTGGGTAAATCGCCCAGGACCTGGGCGAGGGCTCCGGGGGCCAACTTAGCGGCTCAACCGCTCGCGGCCGTCATGGACGTGAGCCTCATGGTGTCCTTAGCCATACGAACCCCCTTCCAACAAATCAACGACTTTAAGTATACGCCCCAGGCACGCTTCCCAAGAGACCGCTGACGGCTCGAACGTCGAAGGCGGCGCCGCAAGCGCCTGCGCGATAGCATCTGCCAGTGCGCGCTCAAACAACGGAAGGTCGGCCGCCACGGGCGTGTCGACATCCGTCATACGCGGCGACGCCACCCACGTCACGGGAGCACCGGGAAGCATCGCCTCCATCCAGGGACGAACGCCGGGCAAATCAGTCGCCACAACTTTGCAGCCGCACGCGAGGGCCTCAATCGTCACGAGCGGCAGACCCTCGTAAAACGAAGGCAGCACAAAGACGTCGGAACTGCGGTAGGCATGCACGAGCCCATCGCTATCCAGGCGCCCCGCCAGCGCCACCGGCACATCCGAGGCCGCGGCCAAGCGCTCGATACGCGCGTACTCGGCATCGTCCCCGCGGCCGCCCACAAGTACCAAGCCAGATGGGCGGACGTCGTCGTCAATCGGCAATGACACGGCTCGAACCAGCGACTCGACGCCCTTTTTAAAGCAAATCTTGCCTACGTACACAAGAGATCCCGGCTGCCTCGCCACGCTTGCGTCGCGGCAGAAGACGCGATGGTCGTAGCCCGTCCCGATCACGTGGATGCGATCGGCATCGACGCCACACACCAGGCCAATCTGCTCAGCCTGCTCAGCATGGAGCGCAAAGACGGCATCGAGCCGACGAACCGCACTTACGATGCGATCGCGCTCGAGCGCATGCGAACGCAGCTGGCGCAGGTCGGTCGAATGGCACACGGCAACAACTGGCACGCCCCGGACGCGCTCGCGCACCAATGCAGTCACCAGATACAGGTGATGGCAGAGCACCAGATCGGGCCGAAACTCAGCCACCGCCCGATCGATTGCAGCAGCAAATGCCCGCTCAAATGCCTTGAGCATCGAAGGCGTCAGGTCACGATAGCGCGTGGAGGGATAGGGCATGACATCGGACATACCGCAGATGGAAAACGGCAGCTCGGGCGACTCGAACGGTACGGCAAACACGACAGCACGCCGGTCCAGTTCGCCTTGGGTATCACCCGGCGCCGCGCCGCAAAGCACGGCGGCGCGATGCCCCGTCTCGATCTGCTCGCGCACGAGCGCGGCAAGGTAGGTGCCGCTGCCGGTGCTATCTGGTTTTTGTGCCGAGATATTGAGGATGCGCATGTCGCGGTACACCCCTAGGCCAAGGCGGCGGCGCGGACAGCCGCGCCGATCGCTCCGGCAAAGCGAGCTTGGGGCGAGGTGGTCACCGGCGACCCCAGTAGCTCGCCCAACCGCTCCACCACGAAGGCGTTCTCGCACAGGCCACCGGTCAGGTAGTACGGGGCGCCCGCGGCCTGCCCGGCCATGGTCGCCACGCGCGAGACCACGCTGTCGATCACGCCACGCGCAATGTTCTCGCGCGGCTCACCGCGACCGATCAGGCTGATAACCTCGCTCTCGGCAAACACCGTGCACATGCTGCTGATCTTGGTGGGCTCGCCAGAACGCGCCAGGTCGGCCATCTGCTGCTGGGAAATGCCCAGGCGGTCGGCCATGATCTCCAAAAAGCGCCCCGTGCCGGCGGCGCACTTGTCGTTCATGGCGAACTTGGCCACGCGGCCGCCCTTGAGTTGGATGACCTTAGTGTCCTGACCGCCCACGTCGATCACCGTGCCGTGATCGCCAAACAGGCGCACGGCACCGGTACCGTGGCAGGTGATCTCGGTCACGACCTTGTGCGCATAGGGCACGGCGACACGGCCGTAGCCGGTCGCGACCACGCGAACATCGTCGCCCGTCACGTCATAGCCGGCTGAAGCGAGCTCGCCGCGCAAGCGCTCGGCCGCATCGACCGACGAATACCCCGTCGGCATGACGCAGGTCCACGCAATGGCGTTGTCCGTCTCCACCACCGCAGCCTTCGCGGCCGTCGAGCCTATGTCGATACCAATGCCAACCACGACATCCTCCTTCTATGCGGCAAAGCAGCTATCCCTTTGCCGCATTTGTCCTACAGGGTCTCGATAAAGGCGGCGATGCGCGTCTCGATCTGGCCCATGTCGCCGTTGCTGTAGTCGGTCTCGATCTTCATGTACGGAATACCCGCACCCTCGACGGCCTCCTGCATGCGGGCACTCTCCACGTTAAAGGTGTGACAGGCCTGCAGCACGTTCTCCACTACGCCATCGACGTGATACTTCTCGCACATGGCCAGCGTGTTTTCCATACGACCGTCGTTGGGCGTCATGACCGAGCAGTTGATATCCAGGTAGCGGTCGGCGATGGCGCGCAGGATGTCGGGAGCCTCCGGGTCGATCATCATGGCCGCCGTGCGCTCGCCCGAGCAGTCGTCCATGCACACGACCACGCCGCCGTTGGACTCGATGGTGCGACCGATCTTATTGATCACGCCGCCCACCGGGCAGCCGGTGATCAGAATGCGCTTGGCATCCGCCGCGACCGGGCGCTCGCCCGCGTCGTAGGCCTCGCGCAGCTTGGCAACCTTTTGCTCCAGCTGCTGCGTATAGGCCTCGATATCAAAGCTGAACGTACCGGCAAACATGGTGCTCATCAGGTCGACGCCGCTCATGGCCGCCGGATGGCTGGCCTGCAGTGCAAACATCTCGAGCTGGGCCGCACGCAAGCGGTTGCGACGACGGACGGCAGCGCGCAGGTCATCGTCGGTAATCGTAATACCGTAGAAACTCTCGAGCTCCTCCTTAAGCAGACGGCACTCCTCGTACCAGCCTTCACGCTCGTAGGCGCGATCGCGACCCTGCGGAAGATGCAGAATGTGCGTGCGCTTGAGCTCGTTGAGCAGTTCGTACATCTTCTTCTTGCCGTCGCAGGTGGTCTCGCCGATGATCATGTCGCTAAAGT
>CAVALS010000212.1:0-3895 GCA_963589385.1 Bacteroidaceae bacterium | reverse complement strand
AGGCTCTTTGGACTCATCCTCCAGGCGCACGTAATCGCCCAAGTTACCCGTGCGGTCGTCGGGAATCACGATGAGCTGCACGGTCTCGCTCTTTCCGCCGAATGTAAAGGTGACGTTGTCGGTCATAATCGGCAGCGTCGAAGTCACGGTCACGTTGGAATCATTGGCTGCGCTGCGCTCGTCCAACGCCGCGCACGTCTGCGAAAAATCGTCAGGATTGGCGACCGCCAGCAAGTCATAGCGCGTGATATGCCCGTACTGTTTGGGCGAAAGCGCCACCGACGTGTCACGGATGCCCATACCACAGATCACGAGCGCCGTGCAGCCCGCGATGCCAAAGATGGTCATAAAGGCACGCTTTTTGTAACGGAACAGATTACGCGCGGCGACCTTGTTCAAAAAGCTCATACGGTGCCAGATAAAGCCGATGCGCTCGAGCAGAATGCGCGAACCGGCGCGCGGGGCCTTGGGGCGCATGAGCGATGCCGGAGTCTCTGCCGTCTCGTGGCGACAGGCGATAATCGTAGCGCCCACCACGCCCATGGCAAACAACGCCACCGACACGAGCGATGACACGATGTCATACGAAAGCTGCATCTGGGGCAGTGAATACATATCGTCGAACACCGTAAACAGGAACAGCGGCAGGCCCACGAAGCCGATGATATTGCCGAGCACGCCACCGATCAGGCAAGCCCACAACGAGTAGTCCACGTATTTGGACAGGATGCGCCCGCGCGAATAGCCGAGTGCCTTGTACAGGCCGATGAGCGTGCGCTCTTCCTCGACCATGCGCGTGGCGGTGGTAAGGCTGATGAGCACGGCGACGATAAAGAAGATGAACGGGAAAACCGTGGCGATGGCCTCAATCGAGGAGCTGTCGCTCTCGACGCTCGAGTAGCTTGCGATGTTACCGCGGTCTTGGATGTACCAGGTGCATTCGCCCAGATCGGAAAGCTCGGCGCGGGCATCGGCAAAATGCTGGTCAGCGGCGGCGCGGCGCTGGTCCAACTCGGCCTGAGCCTGGGCGCGCTCTTCGCTGCCTTCGGCCATGCGATCGATGTTTCTCTGCTCAACCCCAAAGAGCATCTCCGCCTGGCGCTCGGCCGCGTCAAGGCTTGCCGGCGTGTCGACCGTCAGCTCCTGAGCGCGCGCCTTCTCACGCTCCTCGCGGATCTTCTCGATATCGCCCTTGACCTCATTAATCTTTGCCGCGTAGGCATCCGAATAGGAGTTGAGGCTCTTGGCTCCCTCGACGATTACGTGGACCGCGGAGTAGGAAGAAGATGTCGCGGCATCCTCGCTCACATAGAACTTATAGTCCGCCGCCGAAGCAGCGCGAAAGGCGTTGACTGTCGAGTCGGAGCTCACATCAGTGGGATCGAGGACCTCGGCCGTAATGGTGTAATCGCCCGCGGCAAACTGATCCTTGGCACTTTGGTTCGACGAGCTTGCGTCATTGGCGGCAAAACTCACCGTATCGCCGAGCTTTTTGCCCGAAGCCTTCAAGAACTTCGAAGTTACCGCGACCTCATCGGCGCTCTCGGGCAAATCGCCGTTCACGAGCACCGGCTGATCGATGTTCTCCTTGGAAAGACTCTGCACGACCACGCGCTCGCGCGTTGTGCCCACGGCGGTGTAGGCAGTCTCGGTGTAGATGCCCTCGGCCGTCTCGACGCCGTCGACCTCTTGGATAGCCGCGAGATCGTCGCGCGTAAGGCCATAGGTCGACTGCACGTTAATGTCATAGACATTCTGCTGGTCAAAATAGGCGTCGACCGAATCGCACAAATCCTCGCAGCCTGCCTTAAGGCCGCACATCACGCTCACGCCAAGCGCGGTGATGACCACGATAGATAGGAAGCGCTTAAGACTGCCGCGGATTGTGCGGTAGATGCCACGGCGAAATACCGTCGGCACCATATCGTTTGAGCTTTGAGCAGTACGGTAGGTCGCGAACTCCCGGTCGCGACCCGCATGCTCCGTATCGTGGTTTTGACTGTTTTGGCGATCTTGGTCCATGGGCGCTACCACTCGATCGTCTCGATCGGCACGGGATTTTGCTGGACCGTCTCGCTCTCCACGCGGCCGTTCTTAAAGCGGATCAGGCGATCGGCCATGGGCGCGAGCGCGGAGTTGTGGGTGATGATAATGACCGTAATGCCCTGCTTGCGGCAGGTGTCCTGTAGCAGCTGCAAGATCTGCTTGCCGGTTTTGTAGTCGAGTGCACCCGTGGGCTCGTCGCACAGAAGCAACTTGGGATTCTTGGCCAGTGCGCGGGCGATGGACACGCGCTGCTGCTCGCCGCCCGAAAGCTGTGCGGGGAAGTTGGCGAGGCGCTCGCCCAGGCCAACCTGACGAAGCGTCTGTTCGGCATCAAGCGAATCGGGGCAGATCTGAGCCGCGAGCTCAACGTTTTCGAGGGCCGTCAAGTTGGGGACCAGATTGTAGAACTGGAAGACAAAGCCGACGTCGGCACGGCGGTATTCCACGAGCTGCGCCTCGTTGGCGGAGCTCACGTCGCGCCCGTCCACCGTCACAGTGCCGGAGGTTACCGTATCCATGCCGCCCAGGATGTTGAGCGCCGTGGTCTTGCCGGCACCCGAGGCGCCCAGGATAATGGCGAGCTCGCCGCGCTCAACGGTAAAGCTCGCGCCGTCGAGCGCGTGAATGCGGGCATCGCCCTCGCCGTACGCCTTGATGACGTCTTTGAATTCGATATAGGCCATCGATCGGTTCCCATCTGGTCGGATAACTCTTTAGTATTACCCATTTCGCACCGACCAAAAAGGGACAGGTTTATTTTGGCAGGTTTTATATGGGGAAACGGCAGCTATAGATGAGGTGCCGGGGAGGCAGAGAAATCATCGATTGGGTCAGGCCGACCGCCAAACACAACGCACGCATCTCAATCTGTCAGCCAAATCATTCGAACAGATGTTCGTTTCTATGATATGATTCAGCTACTAAGCAGGCCAATACGCAGAAAGGCGGCCAACATGGCGTTCGACTTTAAGAAGGAATGCAAGGAACTCTACAAACCTGCAAGCAAGCCGAGTATCGTAACCGTCCCGCCTATGAGCTACGTTGCCGTTCGCGGAAAGGGCGACCCAAATACCGAAGGTGGCGAGTATCAAAACGCCCTGCCGCTGCTTTACGGCATCGCCTATACCGTCAAGATGTCGAAGAAAGGCTCAAGGAATATCGAGGGCTATTTCGACTTTGTGGTACCGCCGCTCGAGGGTTTCTGGTGGCAAGACTCCCCGAGCAGCGACATCGATTATGTACGCAAGGACGATTTCAACTTTATCTCGTGCATCCGCCTACCCGATTTCGTCACCCGAGATGACTTTGACTGGGCAGTCGTGGAAGCCACGAACAAAAAGAAACTGGACTTTTCTGCCGTCGAACTGCTTAAAGTTGACGAGGGTCTCTGCGTTCAATGCATGCACACCGGGCCCTACGACAACGAACCGGCGACCGTAAACGCTATGCATGAATACACGACCGAGCAGGGCTATGTCCCCGACTTCTCAGACACCCGTTTACATCACGAAATCTATCTCTCCGATCCACGCAAATGTGCACCGGAGAAACTTAAGACTGTGGTTCGTCATCCTATCAAGCGCGCTGAATAGCGTGGAGCGTTATTTCACGCGCTAGGTTTTAAGCCAGCCAACCAGCCGCCTCCTAGGCTGTCAAGCAATTATCTTGACGCGGCCCGCCGCATCTTATAAGTTTGTTTTGCTAAAGCTGGAAAGCCTCTCAACGATGCGCAACTCCAGCTCTTTTTCTATCAAGAGAGCAAGCCATTCGGAAAGCGCGTCCCGTTCCGGGGGTGGGACTGCGGACAAAAAGTTGGACCGTTGAGGTCCGGAACGGAGTCCGCATGGCA
>CAVALS010000211.1:0-3931 GCA_963589385.1 Bacteroidaceae bacterium | reverse complement strand
CCGCAGGCCACCACGCACTTGGGCTCGAGCATCTGGTTGTAAATCTGGCGCACGACAGGCAGGTTCTGGACATTGACCGACCCCGTCACCAAAAAGATGTCCGCATGCTTGGGGTTGCCGGTGTTGACCACGCCAAAGCGTTCCGCATCGAACAGCGGCGTGAGCGAGGCCAACACCTCGATATCGCATCCGTTGCAGCTCGAGCCGTCGTAATGAATAACCCACGGCGAGCGCGACATTTTATGATCCATGGATGCCGCCTCCTAAATAAATACGTCGACGAGGATGGGCATAAGGTTGAGCAGGCCAAACACCAGCGCCACGCCCCAGCCGAGCTTAAAGCAGCTGCGCCAGGTGCTGCGGGCACAGGGGTTGTCGATCAGTACCTCGACAAAATACGTCGCGGCCATCACGACCAGGGCTACAACCCAGCTCACGGGGTTGTCCCAAACAAAGAACATGCCCACCCACATCAAAAACAGCACGGTCTCGCACCAGTGCATAAGGGTCATCTTGGCCAGCGTGCCGCCGCTCATCTCGGTGGCGACGCCCTGGACGATCTCCTGATGCGCATGATGCGAGTACGAAAGGTCAAACGGCGACTTGCGCAGCTTGATGGTAAGCACCGCGAGCAACGCGAGGAAAATGGGCGCGCTGTACACGATGATAGGGGCCGACTGCCCCGTCACAGCAATGGAATCGAAGCTGTCGGTGGCAAGGTACAGGCCCACACTCATCAGCAGAACGGCGGGCTCGTAACTCATGACCTGCAGCAGCTCGCGGTCGGCGCCGACCTGAGCAAACGGGCTTTGCGTCGAGGCGGACGCCAACACCACAAAGATCGCGGCGAGGGTAACCATAAACGCGCACAGCAGCGTGTTGGAGCCCGACACAAAGATGCCGCCGCCCACCACGGTAAAGATGAGCGCGCACGCCATGTAGGTGTCGTCCATGGTGTTTACGCTGGCGGGGGCCTTGCGCAGGAGCTTGGCCACATCGTAGAAGGGTTGTAGCAGGCGCGGGCCCACGCGGCCCTGCATGCGAGCCGAAAGCTTACGGTCAACGCCGTCGATCAGGCCACCAACCAAAGGCGCAATCAAGGCAAACGCCACGGTGCCAATAAAGATGCCCACGACGCCCGAACCTTCAAAATACTTGCCGCGCAACACCGAGGGCGCGCTCATGGCAAGCCGCTCGGGCCCAATCCACGCGCAACACAGCAGCGCAAACAAGATAATGCTGCAGCACACGACGCTACCCGCGGGGCCAATACGCTTCTCGCCAAGGGCGTCCTCCGAGTACCAATTGCGCTTTTCGGCCTTCACCTCGCGTCCCATCGAGCCGCGGAAATGGCGATATTTGTCGGTTCCCACGCCCGAAAGGTACACGTTGACGTGCGGCTTATTGCTCACGCGGAACGACGTCAGCAGCACCACGGCGATAAACGCTACGATAACCACCATCAGATACATGGCGTCCTTGCCAATAACGTACGGCACGCGTCCAAACACCATGGCGAGATAGGGCGATACCAGACCGCTCGAGATAACCGGAAACGCCACGCAGCACAGAATCAGCAGCGCGGCGATGGTGTTGAGCGCCATCCATTCGGTCTTATGGACATTGACCTCGACGTTTTGAGCCGTGGGGTCGACGCCCGAAAGCTTGGCAAGCCACTTGCCCCAAAAATAGAACGTCGCGGCCGAGCCAAAGGCCAGCACCATGATCATGAGCACGTTGCCGGTCTGCGCAAACGCCACCAGGGCGCCCCACTTGGACACGAGCATGCCAAACGGCGCCACAAACATGCCCATGATGCCCAGCATCATAAGGCGCGTCAGGTGCGGCATGCGGCTGAACATACCGTCCATGTCCTCGATATTGCGGCTGCCGATATGATGCTCGGCCGTGCCCACGCACAGGAACAGCAGCGACTTTGCCACCGTGTGGAACAGGATTAGGAAGATGGCGGCCCATACGGCCTCGGGCGCGCCGACACCCAAGCAGGCACTGATGAGGCCCAGGTTGGAAATGGTGGAGAACGCGAGCACGCGCTTGGCATTGCTCTGCGAGATGGCCATGAGGGCAGCGAGCAAAAACGTGATGGCACCCACACTCGTGACCATAAAGCCGGTCACGGGATAGATGGCATAGAGTGGGCTCAGCTTGACCATCAGGAACACGCCGGCTTTGACCATGGTTGACGAGTGCAGCAGGGCGCTCGTGGGCGTGGGGGCAACCATGGCACCCAACAGCCACGTGTGGAACGGCATCTGTGCGGCCTTGGTGAGCGCGGCGAGCGACAACAGAATGACCGGCATCACCAGCAGCGCAGATTGCGCGGTTCCGGCGCCGGAAAGCTCGATCATGCCCGAGATGGTCAGCGGCATGCTGTTAACGTGCAGGTACATGAGTCCGGCCAAAAACGCGATACCGCCCAGCATGTTGAGGATGATCTGGGTGAAGGCGTTCTTGATGGCCTCGGGCGTGCGCGTGTAGCCAATCATAAGGAACGAGCACACGGTGGTGATTTCCCAGCCGCAGAACAGCCACTCAAGGTTGTCGCTCGTCACGATGACGAACATGGCTGAGAGGAACAGGAACATAAGCGCCAGGAACTGCGGGCGACGGTCGGGCGCGGTCTGCCCGCGCAGCGCAGCCTCGTGCTCGTCGTGGGCCTGGAAGTCCTTCATGTAGCCCAGGGCATACACGCAGATAAGGCTGCCGACGATGCCGACGGCGAGGACCATGATCACGCTCATGTAGTCCAGGTAGAGCGGGGTTGCGGTGACGGCTTCGGTCGCGGGCAGCGTCATGGCTGCAAAGGCGAGCGAGCCCACCAACTGGACTACGCTGAGCACCGTGGTGAGCGCGTTCCTATATTTGTACGCGTTGTACAGGATGACGGCGCACAGGATGACGTCGATAACGGAACTGATGATCGAGAGCACATGCGAGGTGCCGGGGGCAACCTCAAAGCTCTGCGGACCCGTGCCAAAAAACATGACGGCGACTACAACTGTCACCGCCATAATAATGCCGGAGCCTATGAGCCCCACCGCATCGCGGGTGCGGTCACCGCGCGCGAGCAGCATGCCCAGCGCCGGTACCAGCGGAAACAGGGTAAGGAAATACAGTAGCGTCATACCATCACTCCCCCATGCAAAAACGCTGCAATTGTTTAACGTTATAGCTCAATTACGGGGTTGCGGTGGCAGGTTTTCGGTCAACTGGGGAGTTTTAGGCGTACGGGGCAAGGAGTCTGTCCGCATTGGAGTAGAGGGGTGACGTCCCTTTACCGCAGCGACGGACGCGCGGGCCACTGCGCGCGGTTTATTGGGCACTTTGGAGGATGTCCCAATAGGCTCGCGCCGGTCCAAAAAGTTGGCGCGGCAAGAAAAATGCGCCCCTGTGGGCGCACCATCCCGTTTGCTATTCCGCCTTTTTAACGCGCGGCTTGCGACCGCGCGGCTTATCGACCAGTGCGGACTCACCGCTCTCGCGGTACTGACGGCACCAAGCCTTGACCGAAGACTCGCTGGGAATCTTGTGCTTGATCATGGCCTCGCGAACCGTCAAGCCGTTTTCCAGACGGTCCTTAACCACAGCGAGCTTTACGTCGTACGAATAGGTGTGATGATGCGAACCGGCGTTGAGAACGGCGTCGGCACCGCCCACGGCATACGCGCGGGCCCACTGACGAGCCGTGGCCTGGGGAATGCCAAGCTCCGCGGCGAGGGCGCGATGACCGACCCCCTCTTGGAGGATCTCGACGGCGCGCTGCCTAACCTCAGGCGCATGCGTGCGAGTCCTAGTTGCTTCCGACATACCTGCCACTTCTTAGCCTTAACCGTTAATCTGCTTTCTTACGTGCAAGTTAGATAGTAGCATTTTACTGTTTGCTCAAAGCAGTTAATTAAAATAGACGCGG
>CAVALS010000210.1:0-3944 GCA_963589385.1 Bacteroidaceae bacterium | reverse complement strand
GAGACCCTAAGCAGGGCTTCGCCATCAACAGCCATGGCACTCCTCTTTCTCGACAAGCCAGCATTTAGACCGGTCGCACGCATTCACGGCAAACAGCGGAGGCTCCTGCGCGCGGCAACGCTCGTCCGCCCGGGCGCAACGAGGCGCAAAGCGGCATCCACAGGGTATTGCCGTAAGCGGCGGCACTGTGCCCGGAATATCCGACAGCGTGTCAACTCGCTCGCCTTCGAGCGGCGGAATGCTCGCGATGAGCCCCTGGGCATACGGGTGGCTCGGGCGCTCCATAAGGCCGCAGGCGTCGATCTCTTCTACGATTTGGCCCAGATACATGACGTGCACGCGCGAGCAGATGCTCGTGACGACACCCAAATCATGGCTGATAAAAAGCACCGCCATGCCCTCGGAACTGTTGAGGTCGCGCAGAAGATCCAAAATCTGTTTTTGAGTCGTCGTGTCGAGTGCCGTGGTGGGCTCATCGGCAATCAGCAGTCGCGGATGACCGGCAAGCGCCATGGCGATCATCACGCGCTGGCGCATACCGCCGCTAAAATCGCCCGGATACATGTCGAAGCGAGCCGCGGCATCTCGAATTCCCACACGCTCCAACAGCGATAGAGCCTCGTTGCGGGCTTCGCGTCGGCTCACCTTACGGTGGGCCCGCACCGCCTCGATAACCTGCGCACCCACCGTCATGACGGGGTTAAGCGAGCTCAAAGGGTCCTGGAAAATCATGGCGATATCGCAGCCGCGCACCTCGCGCATGCGCTTGAGCGGGCGCGCGAGCAGGTCCTCCCCGTCAAAGAGAATCTGACCGGTATAGGCCATCTTCTGTTCATGCTCCAATAGGCGCATGACACTCTGGGCAAACACCGACTTACCGCAGCCGGACTCGCCGACAACACCAACGATCTCGCCGGCATCGATATGTAGGTTGAGTTTGTTGACGGCTTCCAGCGCGTTGCCATCGCGGCCCACAAACGAGATGCAGAGGTCGCGCACGTCCAAAAGATGCTGAGCCATGGGCTAGTCCTCCTTAGTCTTGGGGTCGAGGGCGTCGCGCAGGCCGTCGCCGGCGAGGTTCAGCGAAAGCACGCTCGCGATGATGGCGATAGCCGGGAAGAAGATCATCCACCAGGCTTTGCGCATCACGTTCTTACCCGCCTGCAGGATGTTTCCCCAGCTGGCGTCGGGCGCCTTGATACCCAGGCCCAGAAACGAGAGGGCGGCCTCCGAGAGCACGGCCTCGGCAAAGACGAAGGTCGCCTGCACCAGGAAGGGCGCCATAACGTTGGGCACGATATGCAGCCACACGATGCGCGCGGTCGAGGCGCCCTGCACGCGCAGGGCCTCCACAAAGGGCTCCTCCTTGACCACCATCGCACGCGAGCGCACGATGCGCGCCATGCTGGGCGTATAGACGATGGAGAGCGCGATGATGACGTTCCAGACCGAGGCGCCCATCATGGCCATGAGTGCGATAGCCAAAAGCACGCCCGGAATGGACATAAGGCCGTCGCAGATGCGCATGAGAATATGATCGAGTCTCTCGTTGTAGCACGCATAGGCGCCAATCACCAAGCCGAGCGCACTCGTCGCAAGCGTGACGGCAATGCCAACGCCAAGCGACACACGCGCGCCCGCGATGACGCGGGCAAGCAGGTCGCGGCCAAAGTCATCGCAGCCAAAGGGATGCGCGGGCGAAGGCGCCGAAAGTCGCAACGTCATCTCCTGCGCATTGGGATTAACCGTCCACACCAGCGGACCGACGAGCGCGATCAGCGCAATCGCCAGGAAAATGCAGCCACCGACCACAAACCCCTTGTTGGCAAGAGCCTTCTTAAAGTTTGCCATCATGCATCGCCCCATTTGCGAGCGCGCGGGTCAAAAGCGCCGTAGGCAAGGTCAACGGCCAGGTTGATCACCGAATTCAACAAGGCGATGACCAGCAGCACGCCCTGAATCACCGGATAGTCGCGACGCTCGATAGAGCTCGTGACCAGCTGGCCCAAACCGGGGATGTTAAAAATGGCCTCAGTCACCACGGCGCCCGTAATCAGGGCGCCAAAAGAATAGCCGACCGAGGTGAGAATCGGCAGCGCTGCGTTGCGCAGGGCATGGGCCAGCACCACGCGAAACTCGGAGACGCCCTTGGCACGCGCCGTCTTGACGCAGTCGAGCTGCATGGCCTCGATCACGCTCGCACGCGTCATGCGCATGAGTAGCGCGGCCTGAACGCATCCAAGCGATATGGCCGGCAACGCAAGATAGCGTAAATGGCTGAACCAGCCCTTCGATAGCGGCGCATAGCCGGCCACCGGGAGCACACGCAACGTGACGGCAAACAGCCACATAAGCATGAGCGCCATCAAAAAGCCGGGGATCGCCACGCCCAAAAGAGCAACGACACGCAAGACCGCGTCGGTGCGCGACCCATGTTTGAGGGCAGCGACGACACCGCAGGGCAGCGCAATCAGCAGCGCGATGAGCTGTGCCAGAAGCGCGAGCGATAGCGTGGGGCCAAAGTGCTCGGCGATCGCCTGCGTGACGGGCTGGCGCATAAAATACGAATCGCCCAGGTCGCCGGTAAGCACGCCGCCCATCCACTCAACGTAGCGCTGCGGCAGCGGCTCGTTGAGTCCCAGGCTATCGTTGACGCGCTCGATCTGGTCGGCCGAAGCTTCCATGCCGAGCATCGAAGAGGCCGGGTCACCCGGTGTGAGATAGATAATCAAAAACACGACGACCGAGATGATGAGCATCACCGGAACCATCGCGCCTATACGTTTGAGCGTGTACTTCAACATGCGAGGCGTCTATTTCCCCTCTGAACGTGGACAGGGCGTGGCGGCCACAGGGGACCAGACCCCTCCAGCCGCCACGCCATCTATTGCATTACTCCGGACGCTTGGCGTTCCAGATGATGGCGCCGTCGAGCACCTCGACGTCCTCGACGTCTGCCTGGGTGCCCGTGATGGAAGCGTAGTGGCAAAGCGGCTCGATGACGGCGATCTCATAGAGGCGCTCCTGAGCCTCGGCCCACTTCTTGGCCGCGGCGTCGGTGTCCTTGGCGGTGCGGGTCTCGGCCACGAGCTTGAGCGCCTTCTCGTCGGACAGGCCATAGAAGGCCTTGGAGACCGAGAGGGACTGGGCCGGGATGGGCTTGTAGTTGGTGGAGGCCACAAAGAGGTCCCACTGCTCGGGCTTGCTGGAGCGGATGTCCATGAAGGTCGCGAACTCGTAGCTGTCGACCTCGGCGGTGAAGCCGGCCTTCTCGAGCTGCTCCTGCAGCGCGACGGTGGCGTTGTACATATCCTTGTAATCGGGGGTGGTCAGCAGCTTGACCGTCTCACCGGCATAGGAGGTCTTGGCCAGAGCCTTCTTGGCAGCCTTGGCGTCGGCCTGGTTGAAGTATTTCTTGCCCGCGTCGGTCGCCCACTGAGCGTTCTCGGGGTTGCCAAGGTTGGGATCGATGTTGAAGAGCTCCTTCTCGCCATAGGCGGCAAGAGCGGCCGCCTCGCAGTCGATAGCCATGAGGGCGCACTTGCGGATCTCCTCGTCGGCGAAGACGCCCTCGTTCATGTTGAGGAAGGCGGTCAGAACGCCGGCGTTATGGGTGTAGAGCTTGACGTCGTCGTTGCCGTCGAAGTCGTGGTAGTTCTCGGTGGGGATCTCGCCGGCGATATCGTACTCGCCGGTCTCAAACCCGCTCACGCGCGTGGAGGCCTCGGTCACGAACTGATAGTAGATGTCCTTGGTGGGCGCGGAGACCTTGCCGGTGTAGCCCGAAGCCTTGCCGTGGGCGGCGACATAGTCCTCGTAGCGGGTGAGATGGATGTACTGGTCCTGCTTCCAATCCACAAACTTGTAGGCACCGGTACCCACGTACTCGGTCACGCCGGTATCGCCCGCGGCCTCGATGACCTCGGAGGGGAAGATGCCCGGAT
>CAVALS010000209.1:0-3952 GCA_963589385.1 Bacteroidaceae bacterium | reverse complement strand
AGTTGTGATCGAGCGCATCCTGTACCGTGATGGGCTTGCCCCAAAGTGCAATGATCGAGTGGGGACTGAACGACTCCTGTGCCGTCGTCTGACGTTGCTCGCGCTGGGCAAGTCGGCTGATAATCCAGGCGCTGTTGCGCTTCACAAGCGCTTCGATACGCTCGCGGCTGGCGCCGAGCGGTGCGCTGGCGTGGACCTCACCGCTCGATGTGACGCGTAGATTGAAGTTCTTGACGCGCTTTTTGGTAACGACGACGGGGATGGGCATCCCATCCGGTCGGGATACGGAAATCGTAAACTGCTGCGTCAAAAGCGGTCCTTCAGATTGGGGACGGGCCGGCATGTCGACCGTTCGGCATGCCGGCCCGCTCAAGGGATGTGAAATTAATAACGCTCAAAGAAGGCAAGCGCGTTGTCGCTGCAGAGCTTTTGCATCACGGTCTTGCCAAAATGCTTGGAAAGCATGTTCTGGAACTCGGGCATCTTGCTGGCATCGGAGAGGAAAGCGGGCACAGTGGCGCCGTCCCAGTCGCCGCCGAGTGCGATGACGTCCTCGCCGCCCAGGTCGAGCCAGTGCTCGATGTGTGCCGCCAGCTGGTCGAAGGTGACGTCTGCGGCGGTCTTGTCGGTAGCGTCGTTGGAAAGGAACTCGCTGCAGTAGTTGAGGCCGACGATGCCACCCATGTCGCGAATGGTGCGGAACTGGTCGTCGGTAAGGTTGCGCTTGACGCCACAAACCGCACGGGAGTTGGAGTGGCTGGCGACGAAGGGGCGCGTGGCGTGGGTGACAACCTCGTCAAAGCACTCGTCGTTGAGATGGGAGACATCGAGTACCATGCCGGCATGCTCCATCTGCGTAAGTGCCTCGATGCCGGCGGCGGTGAGGCCGGCGTGGGTGTCGTGGCCGCTCGCGAGCGGTCCCTGCGCGTTCCAGCTGAGTGATGACATGAGTACGCCCAGGCTCTTGAGCACCTCGATCAGCGCGGGGTCCTCGGCAAAGAACGTGGCGTTTTCGATGGTGTGGATGCAGGCGACCTTGCCGTCTTTGAGCGCAGGGCGAATGTCTGCCGCGCCGCGTACGTTGACCATGCGGTCGTGGTTGAGCATTGCCTGGCCGCTCATGTGCGCCATGATCTGCGCCTGGAAGCGCGCGGCGTGGGCGGTGGGAATCTCATCGGGGACGAACGTGGCGAAGCACTGTGCCCACGGCGTGTTGCCGATCTTTGCGAGCGAGATGGCGCAGGCGTTACCCTCGATGAGGTCGAAATCTTGCGGATGCGTTTCGTCGCCGGGGAAATAGCCGTCGGTGCCGGCGGTAAAGCGCAGGTCGAGATCGAGCGTGGCCCAGCCGATGCGGTCGGCGGTGTCGCAGTGTAGGTCAAATACGGGATATGCCATGGTTCCTCCGGTTGCAGCGTTTCTTTGCAAACTGTCATTGAATTGTATGACTAGGGTATAGTTAGCGCCATATGTTCATGGCGGCCCGCGTTATGCGCCGCTCTTATTACGGAGGTTACCATGTCCAACCAGGGCAAGAAGGTTAAGACCCATTATCGCGGCACGCTCGACGACGGCACGCAGTTCGATAGCTCCTACGATCGCGGCGAGCCGCTGGAGTTCACCTGCGGCGCCGGCCAGATGATCAAGGGCTTCGACGCCGCTGTTGTCGACATGCAGGTGGGTGAGAAGAAGACTGTGCACATTCCTGCTGCCGATGCCTACGGCGAGCACAATCCCGAGATGGTTATTACCTTCCCGGCCGAACAGGTTCCCAACATCGAGCAGATCGAGAAGGGCATGAAGCTTTTCCTGTCCACGCCGAGCGGCATGCCCGTCCCCGCTGTGGTCATCGATGTAACGCCCGAGGCCGTGACACTCGACGCCAACCACGAGCTGGCCGGCAAGGACCTCAACTTTGATATCGAGCTCGTCGAGGTCGAGGACTAGTTGATGCCCGCGGACCTGGTATCTACGGAGCGCTTGGGAAATCTCAACGACCCGTCCTATGAGCTTTTGCTTCGCCGGGAGCTGGGCGGCATCTTTGAAGTTGACGAGCTGCTGCTCGATTGGGACCAGGCTGATGTATGCGCGTTTGCGGGCGTGACGGAGCTGGGGCGTACGGTCGATGTTCGGCTGGATGCTGCCGACGGCGGTCGTCTTGCCGACGGCGACGTGCTCGCCATCGACCGTTCGGGCATGGTGCCCGTGGCGGTTGTCGTGCGCCTGCGCAGCGCCGAGGTTTATTTGGTCGAAGTTGACCGCATGGACCCGATTGCGCTCGCGCATGCGTGCTGGGAGATCGGCAATATGCACGCGCCGCTTTTCCGAGGCGATTCGGACGAGCATACCGTGCGCATGTATACGCCGGTGCAGCCTGTTTTGGGCCGCATGCTCCGGGGCGTCGAGGGTGTTCGGCTCTCGGTGGTTACCCGTGAACTCGATGCGGGCCGGCGCTTTGCGTCGAGTGCGGCGGATGCCGTTGTGAGTATGGCTCCAGACTTTACGATCGTAAAGAAGGCGCGCGGTTAACGTGCGTATGAGTAAGACGGACTTTGAGAGGCAACTATTCAAAGTCCGTCTTACTGTTGATGAGATGCTGTGGGGGAAAGCATATGGGTCTTGAGGGAATCAAGCTGATTGCATGCGATTTGGACGGCACGTTGCTGCATCCGGGGGAGCGCGAGCCGCGTTCCGAGGCCTTTGAGCTTATCGATGAGCTGCATCGTCGCGGTATCGTGTTTATGCCGGCGAGTGGTCGTCAATATGCGAGCTTGCGCTACCTGTTTGCCCCGGTGGCCGATGAGCTCGCCTATGTATGCGAAAACGGAGCTCTGGTGATGAGCGAGGGGCGTGCCGTTGTCAAGCGTTCCATGGAGCGCAGCCTTGCTATGGATATCGCGAATGCCGTGGTTGCGTATCCCCATGCCGACGTGACCCTTTCGTGTGAGGGGCACCTCTACACCATGAGCGGCAACGATGCGTTCGTCGACCATTTGCGCTATGAGGTCCACTGCGATGTGGCGGTGGTCGACCGTCCCGAGGACATCGACGAGGACGTCATTAAGATTGCCTTCCAGACGCCTGAGGTGGATCAGCCGGCGGCCCTGGATTATTTCGAACGCCTCTTTAGCAACCGTGTCGACGTGATGACGTCGGGAACCGAATGGACGGACTTTATCGGTTTCGGTTCGGGCAAGGGCTCCGCGCTTGCCGATTACGGTCGTGCCCTGGGTATTTCGCCCGATGAGATGATGGCGTTTGGCGACAATGAGAACGATCGCGACATGCTCAACGTCGTGGGCCATTCCTATCTGATGGAGAGCTGCAACCCCTCTATGCGTGGCATCAACGACCGCGTCCGTTACGTGCGCACGGTCGAAGAGGAATTGCATCGCCTGCTTGCTGAGTAGGCATGTCCCAAACATTTACCGGCAGTCGGGGCAGAGACCCTCGAAGATGGTGTAGTGCGACGTGACGTGCCAGCCGATTTGCTCGGACGCCTTGGCGTCGAGCTGGGCATCGAAGGGGAGCGGTACGTCGATGACGCGGCTGCACGAGGTGCAGATGATATGCGCATGCGGCTCGATCGTGCGATCGAAGCGGCTGCCGCCCGGCGTCTTGATGGAGAGGATCTCGCCGGCGTCGGCCAAGAGATTGAGATTTCGGTAGACCGTACCGCGGCTGATCTTGTCATCCTGCTCGCGCACGACGTTGTAGATTTCGTCGGTGGTGGGATGGTTATAACTTTGGCGCACGGCGTCGAGAACCAGCTTTCGCTGCCTGGTATTCCTTCTTTGCACCGCCATGCGCCTCGCCTCTTTTCTATTAACGGTCGTAGGTAAATGATACCGTATTTAGCACACAATACTAATAATGAGGCGTGAAACCGTCTTCATTGGCAAGTGGGGCTCGGGCCTGGGCGTCTACGAGGCGAAAACGCGTTCCCATGCGC
>CAVALS010000208.1:0-3957 GCA_963589385.1 Bacteroidaceae bacterium | reverse complement strand
GAGGAAGAGCTCGACCTTCTCCCTGCTGTACATGCGAACCTCCAGTCCGGACCGCTTCACGGTCCAACTTTCTGTCCGCACCCCCAAGGGATAAGGAAGTACCCCGAGATCATAAAAAAGACCTCGTTGGCCCAGCAGCCCAGCAGGTTGATAAAGCCGAGCGCGCCGGAGTAAGGGAAGACAGCGAGCGGCGCGTATTCCGGTAGGCCGGTGCAGACGGCTTGGAAGGTCCACTGAAACGTGTGGAATATGGCGATCCCAGCGACCGCCACCAGGCGCAGCGCTTCGATGGAGGTATTTCTGCTTGCTTTGCTGCCCATCAGACTATTTTCCAGCGCGTGCGTTGTATGAACCAAAGTGCGATGTGATCATTTTTAGAGTCTGCTTGGGGCCCTTGTTCCATACGTTATACAAGCCCTCGCCCACGAGGTCCTTGGCGTACGCGCAGTAGCTGATTTTAGGGTCGGCGATGCCCATATACTCGGCATAGAGCTTTTTGGCCACGGGGGTAACGCGAGGATTGGCAAATACCAGCTCTTGCGGCATGCGTTCGAACATCTTGTGGATCGCCCGCTCGATTTCGGGGTGCCCCTCAATTCCGGTGTGCTCAATCATGATGCCCATATAGGTGAAGCCGCGTGTGATTTGCGGTGTCCAAACGGCGGGGTCGGTGACGTTGAGCCGCTCAAGGATATCAACCATGTCGTTCCAGCGATTAAACGGCATCAGGGGATCACGCTTGGCCAGGGCGGCTGCCTTTTCGGGTGTTTCCTCGCGGTAGCAGTAATACGGCTTGGGCCAGTAAGCGATCGCCTTTGCCTGGCAGAGCGTTTCGACAAGGAATGGATTGTCGGCCCAGCCCGCACCGGGGATTTCCTTAAACCAGATATTGTTTTGCATCAGGAAGTCGCGACGATAGATTGCCGACCAAATGGACGGATGATGGGCCAGCAGGTGTGGAGCGTCGTGAATGGTGAACGGTTGCCGAGGCGGTTTAATGCGACCGCGATATGCGCAATGTAGTTTGACCTCTTGGGGGGTATCGGGGTTGCGAATGATCCAATACGGGGTCTCGATAATATCGAGCTTGTTCGGATCGCCAAATTCGCGCATGGCAAAGGCAAGCATGTCGGAGTACATTCCGGGCTCGATCCAGTCATCGGGCTCGAGGATGGCAATCCAGTCGCCCTTTGCCTCGCGAATGCCCAGATTGCAGGTTGCGCCGTAACCCTGGTTTGCCTTATCGATCACTCGAGCGCGTGAGTCGCGCGCAGCGAATTCTTGCATAACGGCGAGCGAGTTATCGGTGGATCCGTCGTTGATGGCGAGGATCTCCAGCTCGATTTTGTTTTCGTTTAATAGACTGCCTATAGCCTGAGAAAGATACGGCTCGGCATTGTAAGTAGGCACGATTACGGTCAGCATTCAAACACTTTCTCTAGGCGATTTGGAAGAATTATAGCCTATTACAATGCAACGATTTCAGTTGCATCCGCCATAAAGAAACTAAAACCGTTGCAAATGAGCGAAAGCAACTAAAATAGTTGCTATAATCGCCATGAGGAAAGGAAGCCTGATGAACAATAGCTATTCGGCCCTCATGGTTGATATGAGACATTCGAGATGTCTTTCGGACAGTAGGAGGCAAAGCGCGCAGGAAGATCTTGCGAACGCTATGGACTGCACAAACGAGCTGTTTAAAACTGAGCTCGAAATGCCGCTTATGTTTAGTGCGGGCGATGAATTGCAGGGCCTATTTCGTAGTACGGCTGGCGCTTTCTTGGCATATAGATTTATCAAGATACTCGTCCAGACGGTTGATCTTAGGGGTGGTATCGGAGTTGGAGAATGGAAAACTCGGATGCAGTCTGCATTGTCGACGGAGCAAGACGGGTCGGCATACCATCGTGCACGCAGAGCAATTGCTGCGTCCGAAAAAGATAAGTACAGTAATTTGAAGATCATTGATGCTTCGGGTGTTTCGCGTGAGAAAGAGCTGTGCGCGGCGGGCTGTCTGGAAATAATCGATCGCAGAAACGAGTCGCAGCGTAATTACTGCGAGGTTGTTGAGTTGCTGCGGCCGCTAATGCTGCACGAGGGCACAGACGCGACTTTGAGCAAAAGGTATACTGAGCTCTTCGAAACACGTATAGGCAAAAAGTATGGTGCTAAAAGCAATCCGATCGATTGCGCGCCAGTGGCGTTGGGCAGCTCGCTCAACCTCAACGTAGATAGCATCAGGGCTAGTCATGTAGGGCTTGCGGGGCAAATGGGCGTTGCGATGGGGAAGACGAGGCAGGGGCTTGAGAAAAGCCTTAGACTCGCGAATGTTGTAAGAGAAAGAGAGCTGGCTGCTTTCGCCGTTCATTTCCTTAATGAGCTGGAGATGGCATGAGAGTATTCGGGTGTTTCCTTCTGTTTCATATGCTGTTCGACTTTTATTTTCAGTCGAATAAGATGGCAGGCGAGAAGGAATACAGCAGAATTGCCCTTGCCATGCACTGCTTAGTTTACGCGGCCGGCGCCGCAGCAACAGTAGCTCTTCTGTTTGAGGCGAGTGCAACCGCCATTGCTGCGTCCTTTACAGTATTTGCCCTTTCACATTGGATTATCGATGGCAGCCTGAGAAGAGCGTTTGCAGGACTTGACCTTTCGCCGGTCGGTAGTTTTCTGGCCGATCAAGTGCTGCACATTATAATTCTGCTCATATTGAGCGTTCTATGTTGCTATTTGTGGGCCATGCGGCCAATTGCTTCGAATCTCTTGGGCGCTCGTGGAGCGGAGCTCTCTTGGATTTCGACACTGTGCTTTTGTGGACGCCCTTGTAGCATTGTTATTGCAAAGGTGCTCCAATCTCTTCGAAACCCGGGTGTTGAGCAGTCGGCGGATACGACAACCGCACATTCAGGCAAGTGGATTGGAATATTTGAAAGACTGATTGTCGCGGCGCTTTCCCTGCTGAACCAATATTCGGCTATTGCATTTATTTTTACTGCAAAAAGTATCGCGCGCTTTAAGCAGCTGGAAAGTGACAAGGATTTCGCTGAGGTTTATTTGCTGGGTTCATTGGCAAGCGTGTTCTTGGCAATGGCTTCTGCGATCTTATTTAGTTATTTGTTTAGCGGCACCGCTTGTTGAAGTTATTAGAAACGTTAGATAGGTGAAGGATTGAGAGGCCGTCTATGGATGTCCTATCTGTTGAATTCCATCGGGAACTTATTAATAAATTAAAGCTGTGCATACATCGCTTGACTATGCGGCCGGGCTTATTTCGCGGCGATTATTGCGATTCCTTTGATGGGTTCCTTGCTGGAGAGGCGGTATCGTTTCTTTACGTTCGTGATCCGGGTCCGTTGCAAGACATGCTGGAGACTGATTTTATCGACGTGTTTCTTTATGAAAGCGATATTCGTAATTGCTTTTACTTCATTAGAAACGCTGGAATTAGCGCAATGCGAAAAGGGAACAAAGGCCTGTTATTCGATAAGAGCCTATCGAAGAAGGAATTCCTTGACAGTATTTATGAGCAGCTGAAGCAAATGGAAGATACTGACTGCTTCTCAAAAGACGAGGCAAGTGATCTTGTTTATGCAATAGGGAACAGTTTGATTGACAGTGAGAGTCCTTCGTTTAAAAGAGTTTTGGGTGGGCACTGATTTTTGAGCCACGCTGCTTTCAGCCGTCGGTAAACACTCATTGGCCAAATGGCAAATAGTCCATCCGGCTTGGCCCCCGTCCCCCCCCAATCTAGTAGACTCTAAACCGTTGCTAGATTAGGGGGATTTTCCATGAGACGCTCCATGAAACGAGTTTCCGGGGCCGCCGCCGTCCTCGCGGTCGCGGCCGCCCTGGCCCTGTGCGGGCCCGCGGCCTACGGCGCCCCCGCCGCCTCGGGCGACGCGCAGTGGATTGGCAACACCTATTTGGACGATTCCGGGAGGGACAGCCCCGCCTCCC
>CAVALS010000207.1:0-3970 GCA_963589385.1 Bacteroidaceae bacterium | reverse complement strand
AGGAGTCGAGCATCTCGTCGTTGACGATCTGGTTGTAGTCGCCGTGGAGCGTCTCACCAATCAGCACAAAGTCGGGCTTGAGCTCACGGGTAAAAGTATGCAGGCGGCGCATAAAGTCGCGGTCGAGCATATAGGCGACGTCCAGGCGCAGACCGTCGACGCCAAAGACCTCGGCCCAGTGACGCACAGACTCAAGCAGGTAATCGACCACGGCGGGGTTTTGCAGGTTGAGCTTCACAAGCTCAAAATGGCCCTCCCAGCCCTCGTACCAAAAGCCGTCGCCGTAGCACGAGTCGCCGTCAAAGCTGATGTGGAACCAGTCCTTGTACGGCGAGTCCCACTTACGCTCCTGCACATCGCGGAAGGCCCAAAAGCCACGGCCCACATGGTTGAAGACTGCATCGAGTACCACGCAGATGCCGTGGGCGTGCAGCGTCTCGCATACGACGGCAAAGTCGGCATCCCCACCCAGGCGGCGGTCGATATGGCGCAGGCTGCGCGTATCATAGCCGTGGCTATCAGACTCGAGCGGCGGGTTGATCAGCACAGCGCCAATACCGAGCTCTTGCAGGTAGTCGGCCCATTGGGCGATTTTCATGATAGGAGCATCAGGGTTGGGCGCGGCATTGGCAGCCTGGGCGAGCTCATCCTCGGCAACGGGCGCGGCGTTTTCGCGCGGAGCCCCGCAAAAGCCCAGCGGATAGATCTGATAGAACGTCGTCTCGTATGCCCACATAGCAACCTCCTGAGTATCTTTCACGCAACGCTATCCATTGTATGCCCGGCAGGGTAGCTAATTTGGGACGGGCTGTTTTAGCTACCCCGACCCTCTCCTAGGTTGTGATTAGGCGACGGGCTTGGCGCGGCGTATGGCCGGGAACAGCACGGCGATGGCGAGGATCTTGCCAAATAAATGGTACTGCCGAGACGCCGCTGAGCGAATAGAGGGGTGTCCGCACGAGCGGCTACCCTATGATAAAGGCGGCATATTCCCATAAAGGCGGCATATTCCCGCACCTAATCTACTAAAGGTAGTTGAACGATGGCAGACATTAAAATCAAGATCGTCAGCAATCCATATCAAGAAATTGTTCGGTTCTTCCGATGGGATAACGGCTGGCAAGAAATAACAACCTCCACAAATCCCAACAGCGCGCTCCATAGCACGAAGATCGTTAACGGATTCTTCCCCTTTAAGGCCGAAGAAATAATCGAGATCATTGCCAAAGAGTTCGGCGGCGGCGAAAAAATCGAATTGCATTTTGAAGGAGCAGACGACGAATGGCAGGAGCTGCTCGCCATCTGCACCGAAGGGCCACGCGCCGACACATACGAGGCCATACGAGACGAGCGTTATCTATCAAACGCCCGAGACGTCTTGCCGGAGATTGTCGAAGTCTTCAGAGAAATCCAGGGGCTTGTAGACGAAGCAGTCTCCGAGCGAACAAAAGTCTCCGAGCAAATTAGGAAGTTCACCGATGTCTCGAGCGACATCATCCCGCTGTGTGTGCTCGGCAACTATAGCGCAGGCAAATCGACGCTCATCAACGCCCTCATTGGCATGGAGATCCTTCCCAGCGGCGACGAGCCTGTAACGGCCCGAATATTTCAAATCAAACGTTCAAAAGACCGAGATCGCGCGATGGTTCAATTCTCCTGTGGCAACAGGCGATTCTTGCTGCGCTTTGACCTTGATGGTCTCATGGAAAACAAAGAGCTTGTGGGGGAGCCCCTATACGACAAGATCGCAGCCAAAGCCGCCGACTCCATGCCCGGTATGGCTTCCCATATGAACAGCGCCCTTAAGGTTCTCAACTCATATCATGCCGATGAAGACGACCGGACTATCTCCGATCTGATCAGAATTGAAGTCCCCTTTAACGATACCGACCCGTGGCCCCATGACAGGGAGTTTGTCATCTTTGACACCCCGGGCTCAAACTCCGACTCCAACGCCGATCACGCCCGAGTGCTCAAACAGGCAATGGAGGGCCTCTCGAATGGCCTTCCCATTTTCGTTGCGGAGTACAGCTCGCTCGATACGAAGGACAACAAGAACCTCTCTAACGAAATAGAGCAGATTCCCGCAATTGACGAGCGTTTTACCATGATTGTGGCTAACAAGGCCGATTCCGCCGACCTTCCCAAAGGCGGGTTCGACGACGAACGAGTCTCGGACATCATGCGTCAGTCCATTCCGGCCAGCCTTTACGGGCAAGGTATCTACTTTGTTTCTTCCATCCTCGGCCTAGGCTCAAAGAACTCCGGCGAGTTTATAAGCGACAACTATGCCGAAAAATTCGAAGACCAGCAGCGTAAATACACCGATCCGACAAGCCGCTTCTACAAAACGCTCTACCGCTACGACATCCTTCCGGGACAGATCTCGCGCAGAACCAACCGCGAATCCGAGGCTTGCAAGGACCTCCTTCTTGCCAACAGCGGACTCTTTTGTATCGAAAACGAGATACGCCTGTTTGCCGAGCGGTACTCTGCCTACAACAAATGCAGCAGGTCGGAATCGCTCCTACAAGAAATTGTCAGCATAACCGAAGAAGAGATTGCCAATAGAAAAACCGACCTCGAACAAAAGAAAGCACAGCGAGAAGCCGAGCTCGAAGAGGATAAGCGCAATCTCATCAACCAGCTCGAAGACTGCAGAGAGCATGCAAAGCTGGACTCCTCGGCCAGCTATGCCGGCGCCATCGACAGGAACGTTTCCGCCGAGCAGTGGAAAACCAACCTTAACACGCTTCAAGCGCGTCAAGGCGCCATTACCGAAGACAAGCGAGAGCGCCTCGAATACTCAAAACGGTCGAACGCAGCCGCGCAAGCGTTTGACTCAATCGCCCCCAACTTTTTCAATAGGCTCGGCGAATCGATAAAAGGAAGCCCGGCCAACACGCAAAAAGACGTCGACTCCCAGCCAACATTTGGGCTAGCGGAGGTTGGCAAAGGCCTTTGTGATGACATCACCGATGCGCTCCAAAAAAGATCCGACGCAAGGGCTGCCGAAAGAACAGCCGACAAAGATGCCGCCGACCAGCTCTTTAACGAGGTCATCAATCACTATGACGAATGTACCGAGCAAATAGCTCAGACCATTGACGAGCTGTCGCAAAGCTATTGGAAGGACTGTGCAGAGCATAGCCGCGATGCCCTCTATCGCATCGCCACCAGCAGCGACAATCCTCTTTCCGAAGAGAAGCGCCAAGAGGTCGGCGATATCATTCTTAAATATCGTGGACTCGCGCTCGATAAGACAAGGGGCCCCATTTTCAGCAAGGCAGACTTTACCGAGCTGAAGCTCATGGACCGTGTCATCTTTAAATCTGACAAGCTTTTGCTTAGGAAAGTCGAAGACAAATTCAACCGCGAAATCTCACGGTGTTTCTGCGAAGCACGCGCCGAAACAGAGCGCGAGCATACCTACGGCTTTACCGAATGGCTCAACGAGCTGCTCGGCCAAATTACGAGCAATATCACCGACTACAACCCGGTACTCCATGGCCATGTCGAAGACATCAACAGGCAAACCGCGGAGATCAACGCTCTCGAGGCAAAACTCGAGACGCTCAATAATCGAAAAGAGTACATTGCGCGCGTCATTAATTGGAAGGAATAGGCTAATCACATGGGCATCAAAAACGCGATTATGCGCGCTGCCGATAAAGCCGGCAACGCGGTCGCAACCGTCTCGGTACTCAGCAGCTCCCAACTCGATGAAGTCGACAAAAAGCGAACAGCATACTTGTCAGAAAAGCCGAATCCGGCAGACGAGCAAGCTGTCGAGCTCACCAATCGGCTCTTGGCAACTGCCGCCGTTGAGCTTCACAACTCCTATCTGCCACAGCTGCGAAATGTTTACGCGCCGATTGACCCCTCCATTGAATACCCCATGGGCTTTAACGCCGACAATCAGAACCACCCTTAAAAAGGGTGGTTTGCTCTTAGGGTATAACCCACGGGC
>CAVALS010000206.1:0-4007 GCA_963589385.1 Bacteroidaceae bacterium | reverse complement strand
CGGCTGCGCATCAACAAGTCGTACCAGAGCCTCCACGGCGTGGACACCGTGACCGACCCCAAGACGCCCAAGTCGGTGCGCACGATCGTCATGCCGGCCTTCCTTCGCGACGAGATGGCGGACTTCATCGAGATGCGCGACGATGTTGCCCCCGACGAGCGCCTGTTCGCCGTGACCAAGCACTTCCTGGCCCACGAGATGGAGCGCGGGTGCAAGGCGTCGGGCGTGAAGCGCATCCGCATACACGACATACGCCACAGCCATGTGAGCCTGCTGATCGAGATGGGGTTCTCCGCGCTTGCCATCGCCGAGCGCATGGGCCACGAGGCGGTGGACATCACCTACCGCTACGCGCACCTGTTCCCCACGAAGCAGGACGAGATGGCCGCCGCGCTCGACGGAGCGAGGGGGTAAGAAGGATGCCGTGCGAGAACAGCGCCCGCAAGCGCAGCAAGACGATGGCGTTTCGCTGCACGCCCGAGGAGCGCAAGCTCATATGCGAGATGGCAGCTTGGAGCGGCATGAGCAGGCAGGACTACATCATCGCCAAGCTCACCGATACCCAGGTCGAGGTGAAGCCCTCTGTGAGCGTTCAGAAGGCGCTGAAGGACTCGATGGCGGAGTTGGCCAAGGAGGTGCGGCTGGCGGCCTCCTACGGCGAACTGAGCGAGGCTCTGCAGCAGAGGCTCGGGCTCGTGATGAAGCTCTTCGTGGCGCTCGGCGAGCCTGTTGACGCGCCGACGGAAGAGACATCGCGGCAAGCCGCACCTTTGGAGGAACCAGCAACGTCTGCTATAGATGCGGGCTCCGACACCGCAAGCATCTTCGAGATGGGACGTAGGTAGGGCCTAGCGCCAGACCTCCAACGCCTTGTCCGCAAGCCATTCGGCGCGCTCTGCGATATCGCCCTCGTTCCAAGACTCCTTCTCTAGGGCGCCGGCCATGGTCGCAAGGCCGGCGGCGCAGAGGGCAAGACCGTCCTTGTATCCCTTTCCCTGCTTCTTGGTGGTCCAATCGGCGTCGCGGATGGAGGCGTTGAGCGAATGCGTGATGATGGCGAGGTTGCCGAGCGTGAGGAGCTTCCGGTCCCTTCGCGTGGCAGCCTCATCGTCGAGAGCTCCCCATTTGTTGCGCCACTTCTTGGGCATCATGTGCTCGAGGGTGTACTGGTTGAACCCGAGCAGGGCCGTGCTGCTCATGCCTGGGCGAATGGCGCTTTCCAGCAAATAGAGGACGCCCTTGGACTGGAGGTTGTACAGGCACGATTCCTCGAACGCCGCTCGAACCTCGGCGTCGCCGGGCATGTACGTCGTCGCCTCGTCATTGGCTTCGAGAGCCTTCCTCAGCGCCTCCGCGTCCTTCACCTCGTTCAGGATCAGCGAGGTGAACAGCCTGTTGTAGTTCTTCGTGGTCGCCTGAACCAGCATTCGGCGGACGATGTAGCTCTCAAGCAGAGCGTAAACCTCGGACTCCTCGCCCGAAGACTCCGCGTTCTTGCGAACGTAGAGCATATACGGGATGAGCGTCGAGTTCTTGAGGCCGAATATCAGCACGTTCAGACGCTCGACGCCGGGAGTGGAGGGGATGTCCGCGTCGCAGCAGCCTGGGTCGAACGTGGACTCGAACACCTCGGCATAGGCCTTCATGCTGTCGAGGATCTCGTCCTTGTCTCCGTTGCAGTACCTGCCGATGAAGTCCTTGTAGGACTGGAAGAGGTTGGACGTGCGCGAATAGAAGAGCTTGTCCTCGGTCGTGACGCCACGCCTCTTGTCCTGAACCAGGATCTGGAGGAACGCGTCGAAGAACAGGTCGACGAGCGTGCGCTTGATGCGCCCGGTCACGACCTCCTGCTCCCAATACTCCCTCTTCTCAGCCGTGGGCTCGAAGACGTCTTCCCAGCACTCCTTGAACGCCTGCTCGTTCTCGCGGTTGAAGAAGTAGTTCTTGAGGAGCTCCGCCGTCGTCAGGCGCACCCCGAGCGAGTTGATGGTGTCGAATATCTGCTGCTCGTCCTCGCCCTCGGTAAGGTCGATGCAGACGAACTGGACGTTCGACTTGATCGTGTTCCTGTCGACCTTCTCTGGGTCGATGTTCTTGAGGAAGTAGTTGTAGGCGCGGATGATGGCCGAGGAGCCCTCGACGGGCTCGCAGCCTGTGGCATTGACGACCTTCTCGAAATCCTCATGATCGAACTTGCCATGCTTCAAGGCGACTTGGCCAGTCTCCAGGACGAAATCTCGCTCGAACAAATTGTTGGTGCCGTTTTTCGCACAGAGTGCCTTGAAAAAGATGACCATGGTCGTGAGTCGCTGTTGGCCATCGATGACGGTGCGAATCTCGGAGACCTCGGACCAGGTATTGCCGGAGGAGGCTTGCTTCAGAATGATGGAGCCAAGAAAATAGGGTCGCTTCGAGGCGGTGACGAACTCCATGTCGCCGAGGAAGCGCTCCCATTGCTCTTCCCCCCAGACGTACGCCCTTTGGTAAAATGGTATTTCGAGCAGGCGCGATCCGTTGAACACGCCACTTATCGTAGATTTTCCTGCATCCATCCTTAAAGACCTATCTATCCTTTGCGGTTATTCTTGGCGGGTCAATTTCGTCAATACACCGCTTAGCCTCTTAATACTCCAGACCCTTAGCATCGGTAACGTTGAACGCAACCAACTCGGCTGCCGATGCCGACAACGCAAGTATCTTTGGAATGAGGAGAGCTTAACGTTTCATTCTTAGTGTTTCGAACCAAAGGCGGTTTCATCAGCGCGCTTGAAAAACAGCTTTCTGTCATGTCTTCAGGCATGATGGAGTCAGGTTCTTTTAGTCAGGCATAGACTCTTCACCCGAAAGCTTGGTGACAGTTTCATCGGATGAATCGCTAATCTTATTAATGCCTTGAACTATATCTTCAATTAGTCCGCAAAAACCATCGAAGGCGCCAGGAGCCAGCTCACCAGAAGCACCACACTCAACCTTGTATTGGCAGCCTTGATGGAAATCGAGCGCCTTAAACAACTCCGTTGCCTTTATGTCATCCGCCAGCGGAAACACGGTGGGAGCGTTGTTTCCGACCTGCATCGAAATGCCGCTGCCAATGCCCTCAAGTTTAATCAATCGCATCATATGCCCTCATTCTCTTGCGTATAGCCTCTATGCCGCCGTCCATAATGTTAGCAACTTCCTCAAGAATCACTCCTTTGTCGTTTGACTCAAGGCAGCCAAAAGAAACATCTAGAGGTTTTTCTTTCCCTTGCTTTAGAACGATTACATTATCAGCGTCCTGATTGACTACGAGAAGAGGACTGTGCGTGACAATGATGACCTGGGATCTTAAGCGGAGACCGTTAAAATAATCTGTTAAATGGGAACTCACTCTATTGTTTGAGATGTTGTCTTCTGGCTGATCGGCCATGAAGACGGATAGCGACGCCTGGGCGCTTGTGACGTATCTGTAGTACGTTAACGACATCTCGCCAAGAGTATTCCCCATCTTTGCGCTTTCGACGTCCATAATTGTGTCGGTTACGCATTCCTGAGCTTTTATGAACTTATCGACCATGGTATCGAATGACGCTTCCCAAGGCTTTGCACAGCTCGGTATCGCACTGGTTATATCTTCCACAGACTGGATCGAAAGCAGCTTGCCTAAATCCTGATATGCTTTGTTGAAGCACTGGAGGAAATCTCCTAAGAGGTCGGAAGAGTCGGAATACTTCGCACGCCGAACGAACTTAAATCCTTGACTCGGCTTTTGGGAAACTCCTGCGCCATTGTCTAGCACCGGAAAGACGGGCGGATTCTTTTCGACACTGCTTTGTTGGGCAAGCCAAACAACGTCGTCGACAAAAGAGCGCTTCGCTTTTTTATAAGCGGCCTTTTCGTTATCTTCTTCGCTGCTACGTTGTTCGGTTCGTTGATCGTAGGCCTTGATGGAGTTTGATATAACGCCTTTAACCAATGCTCATGTACGGTAAAGAAGCAAGCAACCGAAAACAATAGATAGACCGCCA
>CAVALS010000205.1:0-4030 GCA_963589385.1 Bacteroidaceae bacterium | reverse complement strand
TGGGCAACAGTGACGAAGTCCCATGCGCAGACCAAAGGCCCATCTCGCCCAGAACGTTCGAAAAGACCTCGTTCCAGCCCAGCACAAACGCCGCGACAACCCATTTCATCGCCCAGGTAAACACAAACGAAAGCCCAAACCCAAAGAGCGCCTGCAGCATCGTGACGACGCAGCGCTTGGGGCGCTCGCCCTCGGGGAGCGCAATGAAGGCGAAAAAGCAATGCAGGGCGACAACAGCGGCAGGAATCGTTAAAAAGTCAAGAAACGAAAACACGGCACCCGTCGCAATCGACCAAAGGACAAGACGGCTTGTAAAAGCCCGTGCGTTCGGAGCCGACCCCAAACGAAGACTCATACAAGACATCATGATGAGCGCAACAAAGAACGAGATGCACAGAAGCAGATCACCGATAAAATTAAAAAACAGATTGGTTGAAAACAACAGGATTACAACGAAACCCAACGTCAATAGCTTTGAAAATCGCTTCCGCAAGGCAACGTAAGCGCAAGCGGATCCGGCAATCGCCAGAGCGGCCGCAGGCACCACGACAACGTCGATACCGCCAATAAACAGGCAGGCATTCGTAAGTAGCTGCCATCCATGCCAATACCGGTAATACTGCTGATGCGTAATCCCGTTGGCTTTCGTAACGTCATCAATCTCGGCAACAGCCATCGTCTTAAACGGAGAACCTTGGTCCTTTTGCCGTGCGACTTCAATGACAAAACGATTGTTATCAAAGCAAACAGGACCAGCTGCAACACGGTGGTCGTAGACATACATGTCAGTCAACAGGGCCGAGGACTCCGAACCCTGCGCATGCGACTCGATAACGGGCCTCGGTAGGCAATTCGCTGCGGTATTGCTCAGGACAAATGCGACCTGAAAAACCAAAAACAGCAACATGACCTTGACGGAAAGGCTATCGGCAAGGGAGGCTAAACGAGTTTTATTCGCAGGCCATCCAAACAGAAAGATTGCGTCCACAAGAATCGGCACTTATGTAATACCACAATGCGCGCTTGCAATCTCGCCACGCACACAAGTCAACCAGGCTTGTAGCAAACGTTCTTGGTGATTAGCGGAACATTACCCGCGGGCGCCCGCCTACGCTTACAATAGACGTGTCCCATGGGACACGCTGTTTATTCCGCAGGGCCGATATGCTGCCCACGCGAAAGGATATTCTCGTTCATGACTTCCACCCTTCCCGCCCCCATAGACAAGCTCGCCATCGTCGTCGTTACGTACAAGCGCCAGGAACTCCTGGCCAACTTGTTCGACTCTATGACCGAGCTCACGGCAACGCCCTGGCGCATCGTGATTGTCGATAACGAGAATTCGCGCGAGACCGAGGCCATGTGCACCGCATTCAACGAGCGCCTCGCCAACCTGTGGGGCATCGACACCGAGCAGCCCGACGCGCAGGGCGGCACCGACCGTGTCATCTACGCCCCGCAGCTTGAAAACGGCGGCGGTGCAGGCGGCTTCTCCGCCGGCACTAAATGCGCCTACGACCTGGGCGCCCAGTGGTTCTGGGTGATGGACGACGACGTGCTCGTCATCCCCGAAGGCATCGAGCGTCTTGCCAAGTGGACCGACCGCTACGATGTCATCCAGGGTTCGCGCCTGGACTTTGACGGCGGCGCTTTCTTTTGGCAGTACCAGCTCATCCTCTCGCTCGGCATCCCTAACCCTATCGCCAAGTGGGATCTGGGTCCCGAGGGCTACCGCGCCATGAACCAGCTGTGCTTTGAGGGCGGCATGTTCTCGCGCCGCGTGGTCGACAAGATTGGCCTGCCCGACGCGCGCTTCTTTATCTACGGCGACGATGCCTGCTACGGCTACGTAGCCAGCCAGCACTTCCCCGCCGCCGTTGTGGCCGACCTGGTGCTCAAGCGCGCCCGCGCCGTCTCTAACTGGGATATCGCCGGCAAGCGCCAGCTCAACTCTACGAGCGACACCAACCGCTACTACATCATGCGCAACCGCGGTTATCTGGCCCGCTACATGCAGATTTACGGCGACTATCACCCCGTGCTGTTCCGTCTGGGCAACGCCGCGACCTTCTGCAAGGAATTCATTCGCCTGGCTGCCGTTGACAAGTGCTTTAAGACCGGTATTCCGGCGCTGCGCCGAGGCATGAAGGACGCCCGCAAGATCATCAAGGATCCCAACTGGAAGCCCATGCCGCCCATGAAGGACACCGAGTAACGGAAGCCGGAAACACCTCGGCGCTTAAAGCCGCTGGCACACCGTAGCCACATGCTGCCCATCAAAACCGAACCCCCAGCGCATGCGACCCACGCCGGGGCGCGGTACACGGATTTCGTCGATGCTGTCGCGCTCTATGTCGAGTAGCGACTGCACGGCCAGCAATTCCAGGCCCAGCGCATCCACATCGGGATCATACATCAAGTTAATCGTTATCAGCGGGCGCTCGTCCAGCATGCCAATCGTATCTGCTACGTCGAACACAGCACCCGTAGGGAAAACCTGGATGTCCCAGCGACCCGCACCACACTTTCGCCTCGAGGCAGGATTGGCATAGCCCGGCAAGCCAAAGCAGAGCCCCTGCAAGAGCAGATGATATGGTAGCGGCTTATCTGGGTCGGTCTCACCGATTCCCGCATCCCCCAGGATGCGGCTTAGCGCCCGCCTCACCGTATCCTCGTTCCCACGGCACAGCCCGTCGCGAAACGCATCGACGTCTCGAATGTCTTCGGCAGCGCACTCAAACCACTCAACAATCACTAGACGCAAGGCCTGGCGAAGCTCGTTATTGGGCAACCGCAAGGCACGGAGGCGATTGCCATGTTCTGGCTCCTCAGTCATATCTGTCGTCAGGAAGCCTGACAGATACAGCGCCGTCCACAGGCCATCATCAGGCGAGACATCTGGCTCTGCAGTGCCCAAACAAAGCGAAACCTCAGCGCACCCATGGGCCTCGAGCAAATCGAACAAGACCGAAAGGCGGTCGAGATTCCACCCGGCAACTACCCTACTCAAGCAGTCCGCATACCCATACAGATCGGCGCGCACAGGCACCGTGCAGCCTCGGTCCAGAAAACCGATCACACGCGCTGGACTCGAGCAATAAGCCCTACCAAACCGATATCCCTCGAGCCATTCACGCGCATCATCAAGGTATTCCTCGCGCCCAGCATGATTCAGCAGAGCCTCGACCTCGGCATCCGAAAAGCCGAACCAACGGTCACACCAGGTCGAAAGCGGCGTCGTCAGACAATACGAGCAGCCATGCAAAGAAAGCGCCGCTTCAGCAGGGCCGGGACACTTCCCCATCAGGCACGCAAAGCGTAGCGAACGACCCGCGGCAGCAATGGCGTCAAACAGCACACGGTCAAGTAGTTCTGCCGGATCGGCGTCGGAAGCGTCCCTCGCGCTCGCACGGCGAGACCACGCCGCATCGTACCCATCAACGAGCAATACAACCTGCTCATCGCAGGCAATCTCCAGCAGCTCTATGAGCACACCGAGCACCGAGTCAACCTCGTCCGCGCTCGCCACGCCGCGCGCGACGCGTTCGATGTGACGCACCTTATCTCGAGCTAAATCCGGAGCCCCCAAGAGCACCAACAAGCGAGCGCACTCGCCCGAAAGGACATCGCGCACGACGCCGGCAACAGCGGGGCCACGCCTCGTAGCGCCAGAAAAGTCCAGCGATATCACCGGATAGCAAGCATACTCATCCCGATAACGCCCGCCGTCTGCATCCCAAATCTGAGCATCGGCAAACGAGCTCCGACCGGCGCGACCGACCGCAGGACGCTCCAGAAAAGCCCTGAGCATCGACAAGTTCATGCTCTTGCCAAAACCCTCGGGTCGACAGCACACCACAACGGACGCGTCGCAGTCCAACGCATCGGCAATAAACATGGTCTTGTCGACCAGCGTGCAGCAACCAAGAGCCTCCGCATAGTCGTGCATGCCAATGGGCAAAACTGCATCGTCGACACAGCCAATCAAACGCACGTCAAAGCCGGCAGCACAACCATTATTTGCCTGATC
>CAVALS010000204.1:0-4056 GCA_963589385.1 Bacteroidaceae bacterium | reverse complement strand
GCGTGAGCGTGGAGCCCGGGGTATCGGTGAACATGATGGCGTCGTTATCGAAGCTACGGTGCGTGATGGGCAGCACGTCCGAGTTATCGGGAGCCTTGTAGCTACCCTCAAACGTCATAAGACCGTCGGGCGTGATGATAGGAGCCTCGTTAGTCCAAGCCTCGGTAAACGCCAATTCGTAATCCTCGAACGCCTCGTCCTCGGCACCGGGGGCGGGCACGTTAAATGCAGGGTGACCGCCTACCGAGAACGGCAGGTCCACGTCGCCGGTGTTGGTGACGGCAAAGGTCTGCGTGAGGGTGGCGTCGCCGGTCAAGGCATAGGTCATGTTGAGCTTAAAGTGGAACGGGAACGCCTTGAGCGACTCGGGCGTATCGGTAATCTCGTACGTTACCGAGGAGCCGTCCTCCGAAAGCTCGACCAGCTTGTGCTCGACGATGCGCGCGAGTCCGTGGCGCGGCATCTCGCAGGTGCCGGCCGCAGACGTTGCCGTGTTGTTGCGCAGCGAGCCCACAATGGGGAACAGGATGGGCGCGTGCTTGCCCCAAAAGGCGGGGTCGCCCTGCCACAGATACTCGTTGCCGTTGAGGGCAAGGCTCGTGAGCTGGGCGCCCATGGAATCGATGGCCGCGGTGAGGCCGCCGCGCTTGATGGTAGTGACGGTAGACATGCTACTTCCTCCAAAAGTAAACAATAGTGTCGAGGGCTATTGTCCCACTCTTGGCGGCGGGACGGGACGGCAGGCGATTATTGAGTAGCCATAGCGGAATGAGCGGCGAGCGCCTACTGGGTATCCACGTAAAGGTCGAACCCGCCCTGCGGTGTGGTGTCGACCGCGTCGGGCGCCTGTGAGTTAAAGCTCACGGGGACCATGCGCTTTGAGGCGCGGAAGCGCGTGCCGTCGGTGGCGACGGGCGGCTCATCGACGGTGAGCTCGTAGTCGCCGGGCTTAAGTTCGATGCCGTCACCAGCGGAATTGACGTATTGATACTCGTCAATCGTCTGCCCTTTGAGCGTGCGCCCCACGATGTGGATGAGCATTTGGCTGTCGCCGCGCGCGGTGTCCCACGTCGCGCCGTCCTTGACCTCGACCGACACATGTACCGAGCGCGTGCGGCCGAGCGATTGCTCGACAGACATCTCGACCTTGGCGGCGTCTTTTCGCTGTTGTTCGACATGGCTCCAGACGTTTCCAATTACCGAGCATGCGATAACGCCGGCCATAAAGGCGATAAGGATGGGGCCGAGCGGCGAACGGCGGCCGGCATCTTCCTCGCGAGACAGATTGGGGCGACGTGTGGGCGCGGGCGCCTGAGCGCCCTGCGAGGGCACGTCGAGAATGCTGAAGGATGCCGTGCTGTCGGGGTCGATAGTGTGACGCGGCTGTGGGGTCTTTGCCGGCGAGATGGACATGTCGGCTGGCTCGCCGAGCGTGGCCGTAGCGTCGGCCTTGGCCTCGTCTGCCTCGGCCTGGGCCCAAGCTTGTTCGAAGGTCAAGAGCTCGACGGGGTCGGGGGCGGCGTCCGAGTCGGCGGCGACGTCGTTGCCGGCCTCGTCCTCGTCGCTCGACACGTCACGCGGCGTGGGCTCGTCCCACTCCTCGTCCGGAGCCTCGCCCTCGCTATACCACCATTCAAAGTTATCGATATCCATACGGGGCGCCCCTTAGGCCTCGCAAATAAACACTCGCTAGCCTTATACCCCCAGACAGCGCTGGAGCTCGCCGGCACAGACAGGAAAACCGTCACAACATTCGACGCTTTTCCTCGATTTCGAGATTTTCATCGAATGTTGTGACGGTTTGGGCAGCAGCCACACCACGAATGTGACGAAGGAGCAGCCCCCTTTTCACATCTGGAGGGCGACGGGGATTTGGATGCAGCAGAAGTCCTCTTGGTGAGACTCGTCGTAGCTCGTGGTATCGAGGTAGCAAAAGTCGAAAGCGTTGCCGATGGGCTGGAGCGCGTGTTTGTCCATGCAGGCGACGATGGCGCGGATACCCTCGGGCTCGTACGGCATGCCCCAGCGGCTCATGCACAGGTACGTGCCCTCGGGCAGTACCTCGACGCCAATCTCTGCCAGCTCGGCAGGATCGCTCGGCAGTATTACCTCGGCACCGCGCGGCAGCACGGCAAAGGAGCCGGCACCGGCGATGGGGTCGTCGGAATGCAGTGCCTCGCGACGCAGCATGGCGCCCCAACCGCGCATGGGGCGCGTGCCCGTCAGCGCACGCATGCGCAAAATCGCGCGCATAAGCGTGGGGTGCAGCATCGAGCGGCCACGCTCGATATCGCCCGGGAACTCCTCAAAGACCACGTAGCGGCGCTCGAATTGCTTGAGCTCCGGTTTGCCCTCGCGCTCGCGCCAATAGACCGCCTCGTCGTAAAAACTCAGCCGCTCCTGCACGCTCGCACGCTCGGCTTTGAGCCCGGCAATCTGCTCGTCGAGCGCCTGCACCCGCGAGCGCAGGTGGTCGGTCATCTCTCCAATGTCGAACGTCGAGGTCAGGCGATCGATCTCATCGAGTTCCAGTCCCAAGTCGCGCAGCATGCAGATCAGACGCATGAGCGGGATCTGCGTGGGCGAATAGAAACGGTAGCCTTTTTCGTTAACCACGGCGGGTTTAAACAGACCGATCTTGTCGTAGTAGATGAGCGTTTGGCGCGAAACATTAAACAAGCTCGCCATCTCGCTAATCGCATACATACCCGTCTGCATAGGTCCTCCCGACACACCCTTTGACACGAAAAGCCCGCCGCCCACAGGGGCAGCGGGCTCAAACACTACTCGTATCCTACCCTAAAGATGCCTATGACCAGCGCTTATAGTTGGCGCACGACACGCCGACGGCCTCGAGTGCCTTGGCGGCGATGTGATGCACCGCCTCATCGAGCGTGACGGGGCCGTTGTAAAACGTGAGCATGGGCGGCATGAGCATGACGCCCGGCACGCGCGCCAGGCGTGCCATGTTGTCGACATGGATCGCACTGAAGGGCGTCTCGCGCACCATAAGCACCAGGCGGCGCTGCTCTTTCATCTGCACATCGGCCGCACGCAGCAACAGGTTTTCGCTGTAGCCGCTCGCGATGCCGGCGAGCGTCTTCATGGAGCAGGGAGCCACGATCATGCCGTCGACCGGATAGGTGCCGCTTGCGATGGCAGCGCCAATGTTCTTGTTGTCGTAGACCACATCGGCATAGCACGCAAACTCGTCGAGCGTCATGCCGAGCTCCTGCTCGATGGTGATCTCTCCCCCGCGCGTGACGACAAGCGCCGACTCAGCGCCGGCCTGGCGCAGGCATTTGAGGCATTCAAGGCCCAGTGCCGCACCGCTGGCGCCAGACACGCCAACGACAATGCGACGGGGACGAACAGAAGACTCAGGCATGACAACTCCTTAACTACTTGGTAGGGCTACTTACTAGAAGGCGAGCTCGGCGGCCCACTTGTCCTTGTCGATCTCCATGAACTGCGAGCGGATGAAGTTCTTCTTGAGGTTAAACGGAACCGTGCAGTCGAAGATGGCCTTGCAGGCGATACCGTGCTCGCGGATCGAAGGATCGAACGCGGGGTCGTTGGACGGATCGAGCACGTGGCAGTGGCAACCGGGGATGGTGATGAGGTCCACGTCGGCCTGGAAGCGCGTGGTCATGGCCCACATCACGTCGCTCATATCGAAGATGTCGACATCCTCGTCGACAAGGATGACGTGCTTGAGCTCGGAGAACGCCGAGAAGGCGAGCATGGCGGCGTTGCGCTGACGGCCCTCGTCATTTTTGCTCGACTTCTTGAACTGCATGATGGCAACGAACTTGCCGCCACCGCAGGGAGCGGCGTGAACGTTGAGCAGGCGGCCCGGGATAGCAGTCTCGACCATCTTGTAGATGGAGGCCTCGGTGGGGATACCGGCCATGGACACGTGCTCGTGCGAAGGGCCGATGCAGCTCTCCATAATGGGGTTGACGCGCGTGGTGACGGCGGTGATCTTGATCACCGGGCAGACCTTGGCGCCACCGGTGTAGCCGGGGAACTCGGGCATGGCGTAGCCGTGGCCGT
>CAVALS010000203.1:0-4088 GCA_963589385.1 Bacteroidaceae bacterium | reverse complement strand
AGGGAAGAGGCGGGGCATGCCCCGCCTCTTACACCACATCTCTGCGCGCTACCTAGAAATGCACTCTATATCATAAATCACGTCTCATATGGAGTTAAATACACGTTCAACTCCATAGATCTGCCCTATGATTATTATTCGACACCAGAAATAATGAAATCGCTTGCGGATACCTTGCATAATCCGTTTATTTCCTTCTATGAAACTGCCTTTCTTAAGCGTATTCAGAGGGAAAAAATCGAGTTTATTGGGATTTCGGTGAGCGGCTGTTTCCAATTGATTTCTGCAGTTACGTTAGCGAAACTGATTAAAGAAGAATGTCCATCTGTTAAACATGTCTCATTGGGCGGCAATTACATTACTCGTTTAGCAGATGACTGCATGAAAGAATGGCATCCCTTTTTTGAATACATTGATTCGATAATGATGTATGACGGCGAAGAGCCGCTTGCACGTCTTCTTGAGGCTCTTGACTCTGGTGATGACAATCTCGACTGTGTTCCAAACCTTTGCCATGCTAAAGGTGGAAAGATATATAAAAACCATCGGATTGAGCAAACATTTATCAACGATACAGTTCCCGATTTCGATGGCTTCGCCCTTTCTAAATACTTCATGCCTGAGTTAATATTGCCGGTTTATTCTTCTAGGCAGTGTTTTAATCATTGCGCCTTCTGCACCATTCCCGGTGCTACCGGTGGTTGTTACCGAAAGATGCCTATATCGAGAGTATTTGAAATAATGTGTCGGTTAAATGAAAAATACGGCACGAGAGTTTTCTCTTTTGTGGATGAAACATTCGAAGGCAAAAGAATGGAGCAACTCGCGGATGAAATAAACGCATCGGGAAAAACGTTTTTCTGGCATGGAGAAACGAGGTTCTCTCCAACCCTAAGTACAGACGTTTTCAACAAGATATACCAAAGTGGATGTAGGCAGATTCAGTTTGGCCTCGAGTCATACAACCAAAGAGTTCTTGATCTAATGAAGAAGAACACGAGAGTTGATTGGATTGATCGCAATATCCATGATTGTCTCAATGCGGGTATTCCTGTTCATCTATTCTTTATGATTGGCTTTCCGACCGAAACTAAAGAAGAGGCTCTGAACACCTTAGCTTATACAGAGAATGTTTTGAATTATTCAAAACAGGTATGTGGTGTTCCATATTCCACGAGAGGATTTACGAATTTTGGTCTCGTTATGGGGTCGGATGTTTGGAATCATCCCGATAAGTATGGTGTCTCTGTAATGCCGAAGTCCCAATATGAGGATTTGCGCCTCGAAGTGGATTATGTTTCAGGCACTGGTTTAACTTTAAATGAAGCAAAATCCTTATCTGATGAGCATCATATTGATTTTTATATGCAAGAAGTCATAAACGGTAGCGACACAATTGACTTGCCCCAGCGGCTTCATATTTCAGAGGTGACCTGGATTCTAGATTCTATTCACGCTGTTAGGTATAAGGGACATTTGACCAAAGTAAAGCGACGGCTGACTAGTCTAAATCCAGCTGATCGAATCTGGCTGGATTCCAAGACCTCTGTCGTGCTCGTTGAGCCATTTGCCTACTTCTATAATTCTGAATACCATCATGTCTATGCTGTTTCCCAGTTGGTATACCTTAAGTTGGCCCGTTTATTGGAGGCCGATTGTAGCATTTCTCTTATCCTTGATCAGGGCGATCTCGAGCTGACAAGGGCGATAGAAGAACTGTTGCATTATGGATTGCTGAATACAAATATCGATGCCGATTATGTAATGCACGATAATGGTTTTCAATTGGTTAAAAGTTCGTTTGTGAAAGAAGTCGGACGCTCAAAAGAGGGGTTAAGAGTACTGCTGAGTTGTGCCACCCATAGAATGTGTGCGGTTAATGATTTTTCATTCGCTTTGCTTTCGTTGTTTGAAAAGCCGATTACTAAGAACGAGGTGCGCGACATTTTGAAAAAAGAGGGACTATCGGCAAGCGAGGAGCAATTAAACAAGTTGGTTGATAATTGCATGAAAGCAGATATACTACAATTGATTAGATAGAGGAGGTTTCTGCATGGACGTTATTAACAAAGATCTCTTGGAGCAACTGAAAGAGTTTCAGGAAGAGGGCGTCGTGGTAGAAGTGTTCGACTTTGAGGACTACATGGATAAATTCTGCCATTAGTTTCGGAATTTACTCGCCTCGCTTAAAGGAGAAGTCGATTATCGATTTCTCCTTTTTTAATTAAAGATATTTTTGAAATACATGCTCTTAGCACAGGTTGGCCTCTCGGTAAACTGGGAGGTTGCTTTGGCTAGTTAGAGATATGTGAACGTCCGTTAGACTGAATCTCAGGGTAGAAGGGGCCTCCAGTGTCCAGATCAACAAGGCAATGCTGCGTTTCGGCTAATAAGAACGATGGCTTTTTGCGTGTGGCGGCGGCGTCGCCGCAGATTCGCGTGGCCGATGTCGAGGGCAATGCCGAGGTTGCGCTGGCGGCTGTTCGCGAGGCTACCGAGCGCGGCGTTCGCGCGCTGGTGCTGCCCGAGCTTAACCTGACCGGCTATACCGCGGCCGACCTGTTCCATAACCGCACGCTGCTGCATGCCTGCGAAGCAGCGCTGGTGCACATACTCGATGAAACCCGTGAGCTGCCGATCGTCTTTACCGTTGGCTTGCCCGTTGCGGTGGCTGAAAATATCTACAACTGCGCGGCCGTGTGCTGTGCGGGCGAGCTTTTGGGCCTCACGGCCAAGAAGTATCTGCCCAACTATGGCGAGTTCTATGAGCGTCGCTGGTTTGTTCCGGCGCCTGCGGATCCCGTGTGGGTTGAATTTGCCGGTCAGGGTCCGGTTCCGCTGGGTTCGGGGCTTATCTACCGTTGCTGTGATGAGGGTGCCGAGGATATGGTGCTGGGCGTTGAGGTCTGTGAGGACCTGTGGGTGCCGGCGCCGCCTTCGACCGAGATGGCGCTTGCCGGTGCGACGGTGATTCTCAACCCGTCGGCTTCGGACGAAATCATCGGTAAGGCAGACTATCGCCGCAGCCTTATCTCCAATCAGAGCGCACGCCTGTACTGTGCCTATGCCTATGCAGACGCGAGCGAGGGCGAGTCCACGACCGATATGGTCTTTGCGGGCGAGAACCTCGTCTACGAAAACGGCTCGAAGCTCGCCGCGACGAAGCTCCTCACTTGCGATATGGCCGTCGCCGACGTTGACCTTGACCGCCTGGTTGCCGAGCGCCGTCGCTCGACGACGTGGACGCGCGCGGACGATGCGCCGGAGGCCACGACCATTGAGTTCTCTTTTGGGGGCACGCTCTCCGAGGCTCCCGTCCTGCGCGATGCCTGCGATGTCGACCGCGTTTTCCCGCGTGCGCCCTTTGTGCCGGCCGACCATGGCGACCTGGCCGAGCGTTGCGAGACCATCCTCGACCTGCAGACCGCCGGCCTCAAGACCCGCCTTGCCCATACGGGTACCAAGGCTGCAGTCATCGGTCTTTCGGGTGGCTTGGACTCCACGCTGGCGCTGCTTGTGACCGTGCGTGCCTTCGATGCGCTGGGGCTGCCGCGCACGGGTATCACGGCGGTCTCCATGCCCGGCTTTGGCACGACGCATCGCACCAAGTCGAATGCCGAGTCGCTCGCTCGCGACCTGGGCGTGAGCTTCCGTGAGGTTTCGATCCACGCGGCCGTGGAGCAGCACTTCAAGGACATTGAGCACGATCCGACCGTGCAGGACGTGACCTACGAGAACAGCCAGGCGCGCGAGCGTACGCAGATTCTGATGGATCTGGCCAACCAGGCTGGCGGTTTTGTCATCGGCACGGGCGACCTGTCGGAGCTGGCGCTCGGCTGGGCTACGTACAACGGCGACCACATGAGCATGTACGCCGTCAACGCGAGCGTGCCTAAGACGCTTGTGCGCCATCTGGTACGCTATGCGGCCGATGTCTTTGGCGGGCGCATTGCCGAGGTCTTGCTCGATATCCTCGATACGCCGGTATCTCCCGAGCTTCTGCCGCCCACGGGCGACGGCGAGATTGCGCAGAAGACTGAGGATTTGGTGGGCCCGTACGAGCTGCACGACTACTTCCTCTACTACCT
>CAVALS010000202.1:0-4146 GCA_963589385.1 Bacteroidaceae bacterium | reverse complement strand
CCCCAAGAGCTAGTTGTTTGGGACAGTCTTTGCCGGTGGAGCACGGAGACGGCTTTACGAGGGGCCCCAGGTTGGCGCGAAAGAGGAGCGAAGCGTACTTGGGTACGCGAGCGACGAATGAACGCCAAGATGGGGTGGCTTGTAAAGCCGAGCGGGTTAGTTGAGCCTAAGGGCCTTCTGGATGGGCAGGTAGAGGGCGCCGACCAGAATGGCGTTAAAGACGGCGGTCATGGCGACGACGGGCAGCATAGCGGCGGCGAGCTCGCCTACCACGCCGAGCATGGCCATCTTGATGACCATGAAGATGACGCCGGAGACAAAGGTGGTCAGGAAGGTTGCGACAATGGCGATCGCGGGCTTGACCTGACCGTTCTTGCCGGCGGCGTTGACGATGCCGGCCATGAGCATGGCGGCGATGCCCTCGGCGGCAAAATCGACGAACGGCGAAGTGGTGGTGATCTGGATCACGGCAGCCGAGATGAGGCCAATGGCGAGCGCCTGGCCGATGTTGGGACGAACGACCAGGATGGTGAGGCAGAAGGCCGAGATGATGAACTCGGGGCTGATCATGCCGCCCGAGATGCCCGAGATGGCCTTGCCGACGGTGAAGTTGAGGATGAAGCCGGCGGCGAGCAGGATGGCAAGCAGGACGAGGGCGCGGACATCGAGTTTGCCACGGTCGGCGGTCTGGACGGTGCGGGGCTGGGTGGCGGTGGTGTTCTGAGACATGGTGAAAATCCTTTTGGAATGGGAGTGCAAGAGAAAAGCGGAGGCGCGTGATGCGAATGCGATCGGGCTCGAGATAGAAAAAGGCCCCCGGTCGAAACCGGAGGCCTTCCAATCACCTAGAGCGCAAAAACAGGCGTGAGGGACTCACTGTCGACCGATCGTATTCGCATCACGCCACCACCAGTTGTTGAGAGAGTTCATCGTGTTCTTCATGTTGGTGGCTCCTTTCGTGATGCTGTGGCGCGGTCGCACCTAGTTGCTGTTGCGCTGCACTATAGCACAGCGAAGTGTGTGCGGGGAAATCTTTTTAAAAAGATTTCAGGCGGGTTTCCCGACGGTCAGAAAAGCGGGTTAAGCGGGCGAGGTGACTCATGTGCCCCGCCCGCTCAGCTAAGACGTTACTCCTTATTGCGACGGTAGAGGAAGTAGCCGCCCGCGGAGATGACGGCAACGCCAGCGATGGCGAATGCGGCCACCATGCGGCCATCAAAACGATCGCCAGTGGTGGGCAGGCCGCCCTTGGTGTTCGTCTTGTTAGTGGTTACCGTGGCCGTGGTGTCGGGCTTGCCAGGCTTCTCGGGCTTGGCGGCCGGCTGCTCGGGCTTAGCGGGCTGCTCGGGAGTGCCAGGCTGCTCAGGAGTGCCGGGCTGATCCGGGGTGACCGGATCGGTGGCAAGAGCATCCTTGGCGTAGGTGATTGACACCTTGAGGCCGTTGGTCTCGGTGTTCAGGTCGCTTGGGGTGAAGGGCTGGTCGAAGTTTCCGGCCTTCTGATAGGCGCGCATCTCCTGGAGCAGTGCCTTGCACTTCTTGTAGGTGTTCTCGGTAGCAGCCTTGCCGGCCTTGTTGGCCAGGGCAGTGCGGCCCTCGGTGGTCGTCTCGGCCAGCATGGCGGCGTCAACTTCCTTGTTCTGCTCGATGAGCTCATTCTGGAGAGCGTCGAGGTAGGCGCGAACGCCGGTGCCGAGCTGCTCGCGGTGCTCGTAGCAGAGGGAACTAATGTCCATGAGGACGTAGTTGATGGAGTTCTCGGGCTCCTCGTTGTTCACGATGTCCGTCTCTTCGCAGTGATCGTAGGAGACATCCTGATTGCTGAAGTAGGGGCTGACCTCGGTGAGCAGTGCAGAGTACAGAGGAATAGCGACGGAGTAGGCGGCGCGGGAGAGCATCTCCCACTGAATGGTCGCGATCTCGGGGTCCATGCCCTGACGGATCTGGAAGAGGTTGGTCTCGGTGCTTCTTTCGGTGCCGATGGCGTAGACACCGTCGGTGTTGGCGTTGAGGCCGGGGACATTTTCGCCGCGGTTGCCAAATGCACGGATCATCTCAAAGGTGTTCCAGTCGGACTTGCCGGGCTTGAAGAACAGGGGCTGGATCTCGCTGACCATGGCTCCGATTTGGTCGGGGCCTTTTTTCGGTTTAACCGTGACGATGTCGTAATCCGCACCCTTGGTCAACGGGGCCATGAAGTAATCGCGGCCCTGGACATAGCGAGTCCACTGATGAACGCCGGAATCGGCGACGCTTTTGCCATAGGTCTTGGCAACGTCGAGCTTGCCGTCGGTGTACTCGGCGAAGCCATTTTTCTCGGGCATGGTCTGGATGCCCTCGGAGTGGAGGCAGTTCTCGGCGTCATCAAGGTTGACATCGTAATTGAGTCCGCCGATGTTGGGGTTGAGTGAGGCGACGTCATCGGCGAGCTTCATGGCGATCCACTGGTGGCCGGAAAGTGCGGCAAACAGCCAAGTCTCGTTGCTGTCGGCGATGATAATCTGATCGTTGCCGTTGGCGCCCTGCTCGTCGATGATCTTGCCGAGGAGCTCGACACCCTCACGTGCTTTGGCACTTTCGCCTAAGATAACGCTGCCGTAGCTATACTCGCCAATGCCAGTGTCGGTCAGGGGGTCTGCCTTGGCGGCTTTATCGTTCATGTTGGTGGTCAGCGTTGCGGAGCAGGACACGCCCTTCTCGTTGATGCCTGCCTCAGAGTAGGCATCATAGCGCCCGCGCCACTGCGAAGGATGATCGCGCACGTAGCTATAACGATATGTAGTCTTGGTCGACCTGTATGAGAAGTCGGACTCGTCTGAGCCGTAGGTATACCCGGGGGCATGCGACGGCTCAATGCCAAAGTGCTTGAGGTAGCGCGGGCCAAAGTCCTCGGCGCGACCATAGTACGTGTTGTTGTCGGCCGTAAGGTTTTTGCCCATGTACATTTGCGTGCAGGCGAGCGCAGATGTCGGCATGGACATGATGGTTGCGGCTCCAAAGGCGAGGCCTATGCCAAGCTTTTTGAGCGCGTTGACGGGGTGAGTTTTCCTCATTTTCCCTCCCAGCGTGCGAAAGCCCTCCGTTGCCAGAGGGCTTCAGCCAATAAAGACACCCCATTAGCGTAACGAACTGGAAACATTATTCATCTATGAAAGAAACTTACTCGATAAGCGTGATGAAATATGCGATGAGCGGTTAATTGTACTCAGTTTATAGCTTTACTTTAATAAAGACGCCCCGTAATTACTGTAGTCGAATAAAGTAGCTGGGAATGCCCGAAATGAAAATCCCCTGCTGTTTGGCAAATGCATAAACGGCAGGGGAGACGATAATTGGATGAATATCATGCCAATGTGGAATTACTTCTTCCTGCGGTGGATCACGTTGATCGCATAGCCGACGAGCATGGCCAGAACAATGACGATAAAGCCGGGCAGGGGAGTGTCGTTCATGGGGTCCTCCTATTTTCCGAGCGGGGAGAATTCGTCGACAATGAGGTCGAGGCATTGCGGAAGCGCGCGGGCTCCAAAGACGCCCGAGTTGCTGGAGATGATCTCGCCATCGAACTGCATGCCCAGTGACGGCGTGCAGGTGATTTTGGCTTCCTTGGTCTGGATGATCTTGAACTGCGGACGGCCGAGCACCTTGCCGGCGGGGTCGAGCGCGGCGGTGATCACAGTGGGCAGGAGCTGGACGGTTTTTACGGGCTCGATGACCGCGATGTCGACCATGCCGTCGTTCATGCGGCAATCGGGGAACAGGTTGATGTCGTTTTGAATGACCGAGGTGTTGCCGGCCATGCAGCAGATGCCATCGAGCTCCTCGACAATGCCGTCATGCTCGATGGTAAAGTGCGCCACCGTGGGGTTGGGCGTGGCGAGCGCGGAGAGGAAGTAGGCGATCTCGCCGATGTCGTTTTTGGTGGGGGCGGCCTTCATCATGATCTCGGCGTCGAAGCCCGAGCCGGCGATGATGATAAAGCCGTGGCGCCTCTCGTTGCCGTTCTCGTCGAGCCAAAAGAGCTCGCCCATGTCCACTTTGACCGTGCGACCGGCGCGGCAGGCCTTGGCAAGTGCCGCTGCCTCGGGGGCATTACCGATGTTATTGAAGAACAGGCAGGCCGTACCGGAGGGGAAGACGAGCGTG
>CAVALS010000201.1:0-4192 GCA_963589385.1 Bacteroidaceae bacterium | reverse complement strand
GCGATGGCCTGCGAGGAGCTGAGCACATCAGCCGACGTAAGGCTGCGCTCGAACAGGCCGCCTGTGCCACCGGCTGCGATGATCGTGGCCTTGGCAGCAAAGGGCACGATTCGATTTTCGGTAAGGTCGTAGAGTACGGTTCCGGTTATTCTGCCGTTCGTGTCCTCAACAAGGTCGATAAGCTCATGGCGGGGGAGCAGGCGAATGCCGAGCGACTCGATCCAGGTCGTCAGAGCGTCCTCAAGGGGCTTGCGGGTGAGGCCGCGCCACATGCGCGTCTTGTGGTCAAAGCAGGGGATAAATTGCTTTTGTTGAGCACTCTTGGCGCTTTGCGGACGCTGGAGCTCAACGCCCAGGTCTTGCTCGAGCCAGTCAATCGCTTGGGGAATGCCGTGGACGAACGTTTGGACGAGTTCGGGGTCGGCAACGCCGCCGCCGACGGCCAGGATGGTGTCGATGAGGTCCTGCTCGTCGTCTTCGTCGACGGGACCGATGAGGCCGAGCCCCCAGGTACCCGGGAAGAAGCTCGATCCACTCATGGTCTTGCCGGCGCTTGCCACAGTGACGGTTGCACCCGTGCGTGCCGCTTCGATGGCGGCACAAAGGCCCGCAATGCCAGATCCAATTACCAGTACATCAGTCGATTCCATCGGATTCCTTTCTCGTCCGGCGCATTGTCGCACGGGTGATCGGCAATGGGGCCGCAAAGACCCGGCAAATCGGTAAAGGGCAAATATGGCAGGTGGGCGTCATGGACGCTCTGACGCTCCATCTCATCACATCTTGCATTTCGCCCCAGCTGATATATCGGCATTAGCTACCCTGCGCCAGCGCAAACAAAAAGAGCCGCTACCCGGGTGGGTAGCGGCTCCAAAGCTCAACTATATGAGCATCGCGCGGGCGCGATTAGGCCTTGAGGGCCTCCTCGACGGCGACAGCGCAGGCGACGGTGGCACCGACCATGGGGTTGTTGCCCATGCCGATGAGACCCATCATGTCGACGTGCGCAGGCACGGAGGAAGAACCGGCGAACTGGGCGTCGGAGTGCATGCGGCCCATGGTGTCGGTCATGCCGTAAGAGGCAGGGCCGGCGCCCATGTTGTCCGGGTGCAGGGTACGGCCAGTGCCGCCACCAGAAGCGACGGAGAAGTACTTCTTGCCAGCCTCGAGGCGCTCCTTCTTGTAGGTGCCAGCGACGGGGTGCTGGAAGCGCGTGGGGTTGGTGGAGTTACCGGTGATCGAGATGTCGACGTTCTCGTGCCACATGATGGCAACGCCCTCGCGGACGTCGTCGGCGCCGTAGCAGTTGACGGCGGCGCGGGGACCATCGGAGTAGGGGATGGTCTCGACGACCTTGAGCTCGCCCGTGAAGTAGTCGAACTGGGTCTTCACGTAGGTGAAGCCGTTGATGCGGGCGATGATCTGAGCAGCGTCCTTGCCCAGACCGTTGAGGATGACGCGCAGCGGCTTCTTGCGAGCCTTGTTGGCGTTCAGAGCCAGGCCGATAGCACCCTCAGCGGCAGCGAAGGACTCGTGACCGGCCAGGAAGGCGAAGCACTCGGTGTCGTCGGAGAGCAGCATAGCGCCCAGGTTGCCGTGGCCCAGACCGACCTTGCGGTCCTCGGCGACGGAGCCGGGAACGGTGAAGGCCTGGATGCCCTCGCCGATGATGGCGGCAGCCTCAGAAGCGGACTTGGCGCCACGCTTGACAGCGAGAGCGCAACCGAGGGTGTAGGCCCACTCGGCGTTCTGGAAGGCGATGGACTGGGTGTTGTTGACGATCTCACGCGGGTTGAAGCCCTTGTCGGTGCAGATCTGCAGAGCTTCCTCGAGGGAGGCGATGCCGTTGTCGGCGAGGCACTTGTTGATCTTGTCAGCGCGGCGCTCGTAACCTTCGAACGTAACAGTCATAGTTATTTCCCTCCCTTTCTACTCGTGAACCGGGAACACGCTGGCGACGGAGTGAGTCTCCTCGTCGGTGCGCGGGTCGATGTACTTGGCAGCGTTCTCCCACTGACCATAGTGGCCCATAGCGCCAGCGATGGCCTCCTCGGGGGTCTTGCCGGCCTTGACGGCGTCGGTGAACTTGCCGAGGTTCAGGAACTCGAATGCGATGATCTCGTTCTTGTCATTGAGAGCCATGCGGGTGACGTAGCCCTGAGCGAGCTCGAGGTAACGAGCGCCCTTGGCCTTGGTGCCGAACATGGTGCCGACCTGAGAGCGAAGGCCCTTGCCGAGGTCGTCGAGGGAGGCGCCCACGGGCAGGCCGCCCTCGGAGAACGCGGTCTGGCTGCGGCCGTAAACGATCTGCAGGAAGATCTCGCGCATAGCAACGTTGATGGCGTCGCAGACGAGGTCGGTGTTGAGGGCCTCGAGGATGGTCTTACCGGGAAGGATCTCGGAAGCCATGGCGGCAGAGTGGGTCATACCCGAGCAGCCGATGGTCTCAACGAGGGCCTCCTCGATGATGCCGTCCTTGACGTTCAGCGTGAGCTTGCAGGCGCCCTGCTGAGGTGCGCACCAACCCACACCGTGCGTAAGACCGGAGATGTCGGAAATCTCCTTAGCCTGGACCCACTTGCCCTCCTCGGGGATGGGTGCGGGGCCGTGGTATGCACCCTTGGCAACGGGGCACATGTTCTCCACTTCCTGTGAGTACTGCATGCCTCTCCTCTCTATCGTGTTGGCGTCCCGTCTGGGGGTCGTGGCTGGCGATTGCCGGGCGACCCTTCGAAAGGGACATGACATGCAGCCCCTATAATACCGCGAAATGCACGGAATATTCGGCGAACGGCTCAGTTTTCGTAGCGAGAAGTCCGGAAGTTTTAATTGAAACGGTTTAACTCTATGTTCTGTGGTCGCGAACTTCCATAGAGGGGGTCCGTCTTTGGCAAGCTTTTGGTCAGCTCTTGTAAGCGTTGCAGGGGTTGACCTGTTGCAACGGTGCCGTTCGCCGCCTGTTTGCTGCCTTTTGCCGCGCGAGTGTATTGTTTTGCGTGAATGTTTTGATGGCACGCTTCAATCGTGCTGTATTGGATGGCAAGCAGATCCCGGCGAAGGGAGCGCCATGCAGCGCGTTTGGAGAACGGTTACCGGCTTTTACCATGTCTGTGCCCGCGGTACGGGCAAGCAGCTCATCTTTGAGGGCGATGAAGACCGGTGGGAGTTTTTGGAGCTGATGCGCGACTGCTGCCGCGAGGAGGGCGTGACGGTTATCGCCTGGTGCCTTATGGGCAATCACGTGCATTTGGTGCTTGCAGATTACGAGGACAGGATGAGCGCGGCGATGCACCGGCTGCTTTTGACGCACGCGCGGCGGTTTAATAAACGCGCGGGGCGCACAGGCCATCTGTTCCAGAACCGTTTTGACCGGCGCTCGCTCGATACCGACTGGCAGGTGATGGAGGCTATTCGCTCCGTACACGCCGATCCGCAGGAGGCGGGCGTTGGCCTAATCGAGCGTTATCCCTGGAGTAGCTTTGCGGAGTATTTATGCGCTTACGACGGTGACGCGGCTGATGTCGCGAGGGGATTTTCTGATCCTTCTTGCGTGCTTGAGCTTTTTGGTTCTGCCGAGGGCTTTATTGCCTATTCGCTTTCGACGCCCGACGGCGGTGAGCCAGCGCTGTGCGATATGAAAGAGACGGAATGGGAACGCCACGCCTTTGCCGACAAGATGGCGAAGAGCCTCGGGGTTCCGCTCAACGGGGTTAAAACTGCACCGCCGGCGCAGCGCGATACCGTTATTGTTGGATTGAACAATGCCGGCTTTACGGTGCGCCAGATTGAACGGTATACCGGGATTGGCAAAAGTACCGCCTCTCGTATCGTTCGTGCCTGTGCACGAACGGCGGTGCAGACTGGCCGAAACGTGGCGTAGGACTGCCTGTGCACCGCAGCTGGGGTCGCCCATATGCCACAACCATTGTTTTAAAAGCCTGGTACGGTAACTGCACTTCTTAATATGCATAGAAAAATCGCCATCTTGCATAAAATAACGGCTCGGTCCGGGTTTGCCCGTGCCTACCCCCGTCTGCGCCGTGCAAATAACGGAGTTTTCAGCATCGTGTTGCTGTCGGCACCGCCGCAATCTTGCAACATACGGGTCTCGAAGCTATTGATTCCTGCCGTTGCGCCCCCGAAGCCCGTGCCTGCGTCCCGTCAGACCGCGATGCTTGTTCTAAAACACAAT
>CAVALS010000200.1:0-4234 GCA_963589385.1 Bacteroidaceae bacterium | reverse complement strand
GCGCAGGGGACTCATAATCCCTGGGTTCTGGGTTCGAATCCCGGAGGGCCCACCACTATCTACCAGCGGTTCCCCTGAAATTCAGTTGTTCAGGGGAACCGCTTTACTATTGGCTATTCCTTCTAGAATCCACTGGTTTCTTCTGGCTATCCACCACTATCCACCACTGATCTGTGCATAGATATGGGTTCCGCCTGTATCAGAGGATTTAAAATGAGCTTAATGATCGACCGATCGATGCGTTTGCTTTCGCCAAATAGATTGGAAGTGCGATGAATCGATGGTCGCAGTTTTTCGGCAGATCTGGATGGACTAAGCGTTCAGACGCGTTATAAGGCCATCTGAAAGCCAGTTGTTCACTTGTGTATCATGGTATCGATTCGGTGCCCTATATCGCCTCTCATTGCCTCAGGCGTAGTTTGTATCGACTAGTATCGAAACCAATCGCGTTTGGCTTTTGAACATCTTCTAGAAGTCCTTTTTCTCAACAAAAGATTCAAGAGTGAAGCCGCCGCTCGCCATGTCTGAAGCCATGAATGTGTCAACCTTGTCGGCGGCATCAAGGATTGCCTCGACATTCAGGTCGATATAGTGCTGGAAATCCGTCTTAAACTGCGTATGTCCATGCATACTCGAAATTGTCGGAGTCGAAACTCCGCTGGCGGCCATGAGCGTCTCTGAGGTGTGCCTCAGGTTATTCACGGGGATAAACCTCAGGCCGTGCTTCCTCAGCGCGGTTTCCCAGTGGCCACGCAGTGTTTCGCCGGCACACGGAAGGATTCGCCGGTTGCTCCACTGCTCCAGAGCGTGTCGCGTTGCATCTTGTTCGGTTCCAATGAACGCTTCCGGCGCGATGGTCCTCTCCATGGTGTCGACATATCCGTTAAAAACGGTGACAGTCCAAATCCCATCGGCGACTTCTTTCAGTTTTGGGTTTGAGCCCAACTTATACTTTGCTGCCGTTTCTGCGGCCAACCGACTCGCAACTGCTTGGGCATCTTTCCGATTTCCCATGACGGTTTCGATCCTATATTTGGCTTTTCTGGACTTGTGCCAGTTTGTCTTATGCCTGATGAGCCAGCATCCCTCAACTTGCTCGATTGAGGGCTTCGTGGCTTCGAGAGCTGAAAGAAACCTTTCCGTAAACTCTGGAAGAACCAGAGCGTGTCTATTAGACTCTTCTGTTTTGGTGACCTTAAGTCCGTCCTCGTCGGTATAGGCGGCATGGACGTTCAGGAGCACATACTTTTTTACGCCCTGGGAAGTCGGCATTTTCAATATCTGTACGTCGGCTGGCGTGATTGCAAGGTTCTCTTCTTTGCGAAGGCCCGCACTGCCGACCAGCAGGGTTAGGTATGCCATCTCATCGTCAACGAGTGCGTCGGCAGCCTGCTTTAATTCCAAGGGTGACCATGGCGCGGGGCGTTTCTGTTTCTTCGCCCTGGCGTCGAGTCCCGTTAGATCCATTTTATGGCGCATGAAACCATCCGATTTGGCTCTGTTTAAGATCGCCCTGTACGTCCGCAGCGTATTTCTCGGGGTCCCAGATTGCTCGATGAGATTTCGGACATTAGTCTCATCTAGATTCAAGAGGACGCGTTCGCCATGATTCGGGGAGATCCATTTTCGGTAGTTTTTGACATAACCCTCGATTGTGCTATTGGTCTTACCTTCTTTTTCCAGGGCTGGGATAAACCTGCCATAAAAGTATTGATTCAGCGTAATCTCAGGAATGTCGCGTTCGGAAAGGCTGGAATTCAACTCGACATAGAGCATGGAGGCCGCAGCCTGAGCATCCCTCTTGGTTCCGTGAATCGTTACCCTTTTCGTGGCACGTTTTTCACGGGTGCCGGCCTCGACCCTAACCCTGAATACCTCTAAGCCATCGGCGTCCACACCTATTTTCTCAATTTGTCCGATTTTGTTTTTAGGCATTATGACTACCTCGTATTGTTTTCCAGTCAGGACAAAGAACTCTTGTGTTGAAAGTTCCGTTCGATTGTTTAGGCGGTCTTGGCTCTACCGTGAGAACTAGCTGAGACGTTGCTTTTTGCAATATTTCCAAATCTCTTGTATTTACCAGAACGCTTCATAGTGTCTGCACTATCAGCCAGCTGCTTTCTTCCAGTTGAGCTGAGGGCCATATAGCTCTCCAACAGCTTTCTAAACTGCTGCCTATCTTCTTTATTCATTTCTGAGACTGCGGCGTTAACTATTGAACGCATTTCGGAGTCTTCGAGAAATGAGGTTGAAGAAAGCGATACTGAGAACTTAGAGCCAAGTATTGAATCAACTGAAACAGAGAAGTATGTCGAGAGCTGTAGTAAAAGCTCATCCGTGAGACGTCTCGTTCCTTGTTCATACGTTCTGTAAGCAGAGAGCGAAATACCGAGCTCTTCAGCTACTTGTTTTTGGGTCTTTCCACTATTGGAGCGAATGGTTTTCAGATTGTTGCCCATGGGTGCTCCTTTCTCTGAGCACCTTGTTTCTCAATTTGGCCAATTTTGAATTTAGGCATGGTGATTTTGCCTCCAGCTGATCTTTAATCGTTATGCTGATTGGGCCACGGAGGAGTGAGAATCACCGTTTGAAAAGGCCGGCTCAGAATCATTCAACAACAGGTCGTTTTCAAGCAAGCTTTCAATTAGCGAAAGCGCAATACCTTTCCCGTTGTCATTTAGACGAATCCAAGCAGACCGAAGCCTTTCAAAGGAGTCATCGTTAACTTCCGCTGGTTTTGTCGCAGCCTTTTCCAATTCCGTAAGGGCGATCAATGACTTTGCGGGGGATATAGCATGAAGATCACGCCATGAGGGGTCGACGAGTTCGGACAGACGCACGTTCAGTGCATTACAAATAGCCTCTAAGGTCTCGTTTGACGGAAACCTTCGGCCCTGTTCGTATGACTGGTAGGTGACAAGCTCAACGCCAATTCTACGAGCCGCAACAGTCTGATTGATATTTAGCTGTTTTCTGGCCTGCTTGAGATTCTGACCAAATTGGCGATTGATCTCAATCTCCTGCGGGCTCTTTTTTCTAGTCATCCTACCTCCCTTTTAACAATTTTGTCTTACGGGATGGTTGACAACTCGTACGACTTGTACGATAAATAAGTCGTACGGGTCATACAGGTAGTGTCATACAGGAGTTGATATGTCTGGTATCTCAAATCTAAGGTCTGAGCGATACCGTTTGGGCATGTCCCAAGAAGAACTCGGAGAGCTGGTTGGAAGACGGCGCGCCACCATCGGTCGTTGGGAAAGAGACCCCGCTCAAATTCCGGGACCCATTCTGGTGCAGCTTTCAAAGAAGTTTGATTGTTCGATTGATTATTTACTTGGCTTTACTGATGAGCGAACTTCCAAAAGGAATGAGGTCGCATGATGAGCGGCAAAGAGAGGTTGGAGCCGTGGGCGAGTAGCAAATGGCTTTCCAAATCCGCGGCAGCCAAATACATCCATCGCCATGTCGATGCAGTTCAGGAACTCATTGAGTCTGGTGAGATCCCCGCCGTCTACGGCGCGTTCAACCGTGGTGGATCGCGGACCATCTACATCAATATTGACGACCTTGACGCCTATATGCGCAGGACTCCATTCATTAAGGAGTCCAGCCATGAGATGCCGTACGAGGAGTACGCCTCTCTGCAGTCTCTGCAAGAGAGCATGTCAAAGCGCATGACCCGCGACGGCCGTAAGGGGGCCGCATGATGGGTCCCGCATCGTTCCCGAAGACTGTTCAATTTAGGGTGTCAGAAAAAAAGTGCGACTGGGAAATTAAGGAAGAGCCCCAGCCGCACCCGAAACGTGAGACCGTAGAAGAAGGGAGTTCACGGATGTGGAAAGGTGAACAGCGTCAACACGATCTCGACGACATAGGACGGTATCGCGCCCTCGTCGGTCAAGTTGATTCTACCATCGCAGTAGAGGGTCTAAACAATCAAGATCTAGCCGAATACGCGAATTCATGTCGAATGTGGACCGGATTCGCCAAAATTGCAAAGGCGAGGGGCCTGGGCTATAACCGACAGGCGCCTGTGCCCGTTCTCTCCGAAACACCGAAGGCGCTTTTGGCTGCGGGGATTCCCAACTTGCCTATCTGCCACACCGTGCGACATATCGTACGGGAGACTACGATCTCCAATCGCTCGCATAGGCATGGGATCGAGCCCTCACTTCTTGCATCGGTTCCCGAGCTCCTTCAGTCTCCGGTGGCCATCTTCAAGACGGGCGCC
>CAVALS010000199.1:0-4256 GCA_963589385.1 Bacteroidaceae bacterium | reverse complement strand
GAGTTACTGGGCGGCAGGCTCGCTGTTCCCATTAATTTGTCACCCTGTCTCAATGCAATCAATCAATGCCCCGAAGCCCAGCTGGTTAATTTCCGCTTTCGCGATGTCGAATACGGAAACAGGGCGCAGACTGAGTTTCTTCAAGCCGGGGGATTGATATTGAGCTTTTCTGGCTCTTCTCTCGCATCAGATGGACTGGAAGTGAGCGAGTGTTCCATTGAAGGCTCGCATGACGTAGCCTTGCCCATCTACTTTTGCTATCGACAAAATGCCTGGACCGATCGACACCAGACGGTATTTCTTCACCTATTGCGTCACCTTGCTTCGTGAGGCCATTTGGCCTCGTGGCGTCAAGTGAATGTTGACGCCTTGTAACACATGACTGACGGCTCTGCCCTCATGCTTTTCCAAGATTCCGATTTTAGATTGCTGACTCTTGGAGGGCGGAGTATGAAAAACCGTACGGTTTTGCTTTATATGACGTTCGTTTTTCTGTCGAACTTCAGCACCATTTTGTATTTTCTGACGGTTTACCTTGAATTCGTCGGATTCTCGATGGTGGCGATTTCTAGCATGATGATTGCATATCAAGTGAGCAAGTTCATCCTTGAAGTTCCCACTGGCTATATTGCTGATAGGTTTGGACGAAAGACAAGCGGCCTCGTTGGCGTCGTGGGAATGCTTGGATACTACGCCGCCCTGCTTCTCGTCCGTTCTCCTCTGCTTTTAATCGGTGCGTTTGCTCTTAAAGGTTTTGCCGTTGCATGTGTGAGCGGATCCATCGAAGCGATTTACATTGACAGCGTCTCTCAGGACCAGCTCGTAAGACTTAATGTCGTTGAGCGATTTGTTTTCTATGCCTCTTATGCCATCTCCGCTTGCGTGGGCGGTTTCATTTCGTCTGTCGGTGCATATCTCATTGGTCTTTCGGCAGATACCATCGCAATGGTGTTGACGTTGGTTGTCGTTGTCTGCATTCCTGAGATGCAAAGAGGGAGCACTGCGGGGACACCTGAGCGTGGAATTAGCCCGAAGATGATCGGTGCTGCTATTGCGTGTAATGGCATTCTTCGTTCAGCGTTCATCATGGACTGTTCTCAGGCATTTGCTTTTGTCGCCCTGGAAGACTTTTTCTCACTGTTGCTTGCGGGTCGCGGAATGAATGCCGTCGCTTCGGGTGTGATCATTGCGGTCCAGCTCCTTGCCTCGGCCTCCATGGGGCTTATTGTGCCCAGTGTGATTGCTCATGTCGACAAGGGCCATTTTGCGCGTATTTGCGGCATCGTGCGCCTTTCCCTGACTGCTCTATTTTTGATTCCCTTTACTCCGGTCTATTTGCTGCCCGTGTTCTATGTGTTGCAGACGGTCGCCTACTCGTTATTTGCTCCAATTAAATACTCAATTTTTCAAAATGCTGCCGATTCTTCGATGCGCTGTTCACTGATTTCGGTTCAAAGCCAGATGGTGGCGGTGGGTGCCATCCTTTTCTATCTGTTCAATGCTGCGTTGAGCAGCATCGCGGACATTCGAGTCATATTGCTTGTCGCGCTCGGGATTTCTTCTTTGGTGTATATCCCCGCGCTATTTCGCCTTACAAGTCAAAGGCCATGCGTATTTAGGCACCGATAACTTATATATCAACGCAATAAACCCGAGCGCGAGGGCGTTTGGGTTTATTATTGAAGCGTATGTAACCTGGCGGCGCCACACCGCCTGTTAGTAGGGAGACACATGAACGTTCTGGTCGTCAACGCAGGATCTTCGACCCTTAAGTATCAGGTCATCGATACCAAGTCCCACAAGGTGTCCGCAAAGGGCTCCTGCGAGCGCGTCTGCTTTACCGGCGGTACCTTCACCCACGCTGCCAACGGTTCCAAGAAGGTGACCGAGAACATCGAGTTCCCCGACCACAAGGTCGCCATCGAGGTCGTTCTGAAGGACCTCGAGGCCAACGGCGTCAAGATCGAGGGCATTGGTCACCGTATCGTTCAGGGTGGCTGGTACTTCGGCGATTCCTCCCTCGTCGACGAGGACGTCCTCGCCAAGATCCGCGAGGTCGCTCCGCTGGCGCCGCTGCACAACAACCCCGAGGCCAACGTTATCGAGTACTGCCTGGAGCAGTATCCCGACCTGCCCAACGTCACGGTCTACGACACCGCTTTCCACTTCAACATGCCCGAGGTCGCCAAGACTTACGCCCTGCCCAAGGATGTCTGCGACAAGCTGCACATCCGTAAGTACGGCGCCCACGGCACCAGCTACCGTTACATCTCCAAGAAGGTCGCCGAGATGACCAACGGCGAGGCTCGCAAGGTCGTCGTGTGCCATATCGGCTCCGGCGCTTCCCTGTGCGCCATCGAGGACGGCAAGTGCATGGACACCACCATGGGCCTCACCCCGCTCGACGGCGTCATGATGGGCACCCGCTGCGGCTCCATCGACCCGGCTACCGTGTGCTACCTGCAGCGCGAAGGCGGGTACACCTTCGACGAGGTCGATGAGATGATGAACAAGAAGTCCGGCCTTTTGGCTGTGACCGGCGGCAAGACCAACGACTGCCGCAACGTCGAGGAGCTCGCCGCTGCCGGTGACCCCGAGGCTCAGCTCGCCTTCGATATGTTCGTCTACAAGATTGCCGCCAAGGCTGCCGAGATGGCCACTTCCATGTGCGGCATGGACACCCTGGTCTTTACCGCCGGCATCGGCGAGCACGCTCCGGCTGTTCGCGCCGGCGTTGCCGACCGTCTGGCCTTTATGGGCGTCAAGATGGATCATGCGCGCAACGCCCTGCGTGGTGACGGCGCTTGGTGCCTGTCTGCCAAGGATTCCAAGGTCAAGATTTTCGTCATTCCCACGGACGAGGAGTTCATGATCGCTTCCGACGTCGAGCGCATCGTCAACGGCAAGTAATTGCAAGAGGGGAGGGGCTGGACGACCGAGTGCCGTTCGGCCCTTCTTTTGTGCTCGTTGGGCGATATGCCTGATAGCTATTTACTAAGTTATGATAACTTCTTATTAACATGCGGCCGCCTTAAGGGGTCTGCGTCGACCGTATTGCACTGCAAAGGAGTCTCATGAACGTACTTGTTGTCAACGCCGGCAGCTCAAGCCTCAAATATCAGCTTTTGGATACCGATACCCGCGAGGTTTTCGCCAAGGGCAACTGCGAGCGTATCGGATCGGACATGGGCATCTTTGGCCACTCCGAGAACGGTGGCGCTAAGCAGACCGAGGAGGTCCCTTTCCCCGATCATCGCTCTGCTATCGCTCGCGTGCTCGAGGAGCTCGAGAAGACCGACTTTACGATTGATGGCATTGGGCATCGTATCGTTCAGGGCGGCTGGCACTTCGATGATTCCGCGGTTGTCGACGACGAGGTTATGGCCAAGATTCTTGAGGTGGCACCGCTTGCTCCGCTGCACAACTACGGCGAGGCCGCAGCGATTGAGTATTGCCGTGAGAAGTATCCGGAGCTGCCCAACGTGGCGGTCTTCGACACCTCGTTCCACATGACCATGCCCGAGGTCGCCTACACCTACGCGCTGCCCAAGGACGTGTGCGACAAGTACCACGTGCGCAAGTACGGCGCACACGGTACGAGCCACCGCTACGAGTGGATGATGGCCAAGGAGATCCTGGGCTCGCGCTGCCACCGTCTGCTTTCGTGCCATCTGGGCAACGGCGCTTCGCTCGCCGCCATCGAGGACGGCGTGTGCCGCGATACCACGATGGGCCTAACGCCGCTTGACGGCCTGATGATGGGCACCCGCTGCGGTTCCATTGACCCGGCCACCGTGTGTTATCTGCAGCGCGAGGGCGGCTACAGCTATCAGGAAGTCGATGACATGATGAACAAGCAGTCCGGTCTGCTTGCCATCTCGGGCATCTCCAACGACGCCCGAGACATCCGCACACGCGCCTCCGAGGGTGACGAGCGCTGTCTGCTCGCCTTCGATATGTTCGCCTATAAGGCCATGCAGCAGGCCGGCTCCATGATCGCTTCCATGGCGGGCGTGGACACCATTACCTTTACCGCCGGCATCGGCGAGAACGACTGGTCGATCCGCAAGGCCTTCTGCGACTGCTTTGAGTGGCTGGGCGTACGCATCGACAACAACAAGAACCGCGAGGCCGTGGGCAACGGCCCGCAGGTCATCAGTGCCGCCGGTTCCGCCGTCACGGTCATGGTCATCCCCACCGACGAGGAATACATGATCGCCCACGACGTCGAGCGTCTGACCAAGAACAACTAACGC
>CAVALS010000198.1:0-4317 GCA_963589385.1 Bacteroidaceae bacterium | reverse complement strand
CGCGCCGCGCTGGGAAGGACCGCGTAACGGTCCAAGAAATCGTCCGCAGTCCCGGCCCATAAAATGAGACGCCTGTCCCAATGTTCGATTTGAGCCATCCACGCGGCACTTTTCGACAAACGTATCCAGCCGCAAACAAAATGAAGCGGGCTCATCCGTCTTCAAACTTACTCGGGCAGAAACGAGTAAGTGGAATTCATCGGTAAGGAGCGTGGGCTCACCCGCATTATTAAGAAAACGCTCAAGGCGCCCGAGCAGCGCAATGATTTAGATAGGCGTCCACCGCCCGCTATTCGACATTCGACCCCTCCCCCATCAGCCATCGGGCGAGGTCGATCACCTTAATCCCCTCATAATCAACAGCCTCGTGCTTTGTTCGCGCAATGACCATCTTGGGATACGCATCACGTATCGCAAGCAGAGGTGCCACTTCGCGCTCAAAGGTTTCCTGACGCGAAATGTCATCGCTAACTTGGATATACACTCGCTCATCGCGACGAATTGCCACGAAGTCGATTTCCTTCTTATAAAGCACCCCGATATAGATTTCCCAACCGCGTCTTAGGAGCTCTAAGGCGACCATATTTTCATATACATGCCCGAAGTCGAGTTTTTTAGTTCCAAGTTTTGCGTATCTGATTGCATGATCCGATAAATAGTATTTATCACCCGAAGCGAGGTACTTTTTACCGCCTACGTCATAGCGGCGCACTCGATAGAACGCAAAGGCCTGGCATAAAAATCCGAGGTACTGGACGAGCGTTGCCACGGAAACGCGCGTTCCGGCAGCATCCAGCGCAGACGCAATCCCACTAACAGAAGATATGTTACCGATATTGTCCATTAGGAAATCGCATGCACGCTCTAGTTGCACTTTGTTACGAACCCCATGCTTTTCTTCCACATCACGCAAAACCAAGACATCTAGTACGTTCGCAATATATCGATAGCGAGCTCGCTCGCTAGGATACAAATAAGAGCCAGGCATTCCGCCCTCTCTTAAATAGCGGTCAAGCGCTTCGTCTGGGTCATGAATTGCGTGATATGTCGAATACTCAAGCAAGGAAAACGGGAATACCTCGACCTCATATGTCCGCCCGCGAAAAAGCGTCGCCAAATCACTCGAAAGCAAGAAAGCGTTGGAGCCAGTAACGTAGATATCGTATTTACCCGATGCATGGAGGCTATTGACCGCTTTTTCGAATCCAACGCAAGTTTGCACCTCATCGATCATCACAATGTTATCGAGGCCCTCGCAATAGCTTTCCTCAACGTAGCGATGCAATGCTCGATAATCCGTTAGCTCCTCGAATTCGAGGAGATTGAAATTGATGCGGATAATATTGGCATCAGGGTCGGCCTCACGAATGCGATCGGCAAGAGCTTCCAGTAGAACAGATTTGCCGCACCTACGAATGCCGGTAATAACCTTGATGTCCGGCGTTCCCTTAGCGCCAAGAAGCGCTTCCATATATTGAGGACGTTCGATAATCTTCATATCATCACCGTTCTATTAAATAGAGACTCTCCTGATTCGTTTTCGTTTAATATATATCTAATACTACTAAACGAAATCAAATATCTATTGATTTTATTCAGCTATTTCTCCCAATAGCCTAACATAAGTCAATATACCACGAACGATTGTTCGATGGATTTCGTGTTGGTTGGAATCGCCTGTGGGCTGGGCTATGCTACCTTGACTATCTATATGACTTAAACGCAGCAAGGGAGCACCGAGAGAGCGAGTATGGCAAAAAACACCGCAAACTATGGTAACGACAGTATCCGCCAGCTCAAGGACGAGGAGCGCGTACGCCTGCGCCCCGCCGTCATCTTTGGCTCGGACGGGCTCGGCGGTTGCGCGCACGCCGCCTTCGAGATCCTGTCCAACGCCGTTGACGAGGCGCGCCAGGGCTACGGCAAGCTCATCACCCTTACCGCCTTTCGCGATGGCTCCATTCAGGTAGAGGACAACGGCCGCGGCTGCCCACTCGACTGGAACCCCTCCGAGAAGCGCTTTAACTGGGAGCTCGTCTTTTGCGAGCTCTACGCCGGCGGCAAATACAACAACAACCAGGGCGGCGACTACGACTTCTCGCTCGGTACCAACGGCCTGGGCTCCTGCGCGACCCAGTACGCCTCCGAGTACATGGACGTCACGGTTTGGCGCGACGGCAACAAGTACTCCCTGCACTTTAAGAAGGGCAAGGTCGTCGGTGCCAAAAAGAAGGCGCTCGAGATTGAGCCCAGCGACGAGGACCGCACCGGCACCACCATCAAGTGGCGCCCCGATCTTGAGGTCTTTACCTCCATCAGCATTCCCCACGATTGGTATCGCGAGACCATGCGCCGCCAGGCCGTGGTCAACGCCAACGTGACCTTCCGCCTGCGCATCGAGGGCGACGACGGCGAGTTCTCCGAAGAGGATTTTTGCTATCCCAACGGCATCGAGGACTACGTGCTCGAGAAGGTCGGTGCCGACTACCTCACCGAGCCTTTCTTTATCGAGGCCGACCGTCGCGGTCGCGATCGCGAGGACCTGCCCGACTACAACGTAAAAATCACTGCTTGCATGTGCTTCTCGCGAACTTTCATGATGCAAGAGTACTACCACAACTCCTCCTGGCTCGAGAACGGCGGCTCCCCCGAGAAGGCAGCTCGCAGTGCACTGACCAGCGCCATCGATGCCTACATCAAGCAACAGGGCAAGTACAACAAAAACGAAAGCGGTATTAAGTGGCAGGACGTCCAGGACTGCCTGGTACTGGTGACCAACTGCTTCTCCACCCAGACGTCCTACGAAAACCAAACCAAAAAGGCCATCAATAACCGCTTTATCCAGCAAGCCATGACGGCATTCTTTAAGGAGCGCCTCTCGACCTACCTGATCGAGAACAAGGACGCCGCCAATAAGATCATGGAGCAGGTGCTCATCAACAAGCGCTCGCGCGAGAACGCCGAGAAGACCCGCCAGAGCATCAAAACCAACCTACAGCAGAAGACCGACATGGCCAACCGCGTGCAGAAGTTCATCGACTGCCGCTCCAAGGACAAGAGCCGTCGCGAGATTTACATCGTAGAGGGCGACTCGGCAGCAGGCGCCATTCGCACCTCGCGCGATGCCGAGTTCCAGGGCGTTATGCCCGTCCGCGGTAAGATCCTCAACTGCCTGAAGGAGGACTATCCACGCATCTTTAAGTCCGACATCATCATGGACCTCATGCGCGTGCTGGGCTGCGGCGTGGAGATCAAAGACAAGCGCATCAAGAACCTCGGTGCCTTCGACCTGGACAACCTCAACTGGAACAAGGTCATCATCTGTACGGACGCCGACGTCGACGGTTATCACATCCGCACGCTCGTGCTCACCATGCTCTATCGCCTGGTGCCCACGCTTATCGACGAAGGCTACGTGTATATCGCCGAGTCGCCGCTCTACGAGATCAACTGCAAAGAAAAGACCTACTTTGCCTACACCGAGCTCGAGAAGAACGGCATCCTTAAGGAGATCGGCGACCAAAAGTGCTCCATCAACCGCTCCAAGGGTCTTGGTGAGAACGACCCGGACATGATGTGGCTCACCACCATGAACCCCGAGACGCGCCGCCTGATCAAGGTAGAGCCCGAGGACGTCACCAAGATGGAGACCATGTTCAACCTTCTGCTGGGCAACGACGAGGCAGGCCGCAAGCGCCATATCTCGGAGCACGGCAAGGAATACCTGGACCAGCTGGACCTGCAGTAGCAGCAAATCGATAACGACGGCCCATAAGAAGTTCAAGAGGATATCGTGGCAAAGAAGAAGACGAAGAACCAGCCAAAGAAATTACAGGTCAACGCCGAGAACGTCATCGGCCTGCACTCCGAGGTCACCGACCAGCCGATCACGCAGACGCTCGAGGTCAACTACATGCCCTACGCCATGAGCGTCAACGTCTCGCGTGCGTTCCCCGAGATTGACGGCTTTAAGCCCTCGCACCGCAAGCTGCTCTACACCATGTACAAGATGGGCCTGCTCAAGGGCGAGCGCCAGAAGAGCGCCAACATTGTGGGTCAGACCATGAAGCTCAACCCGCACGGCGATGCCGCGATCTACGAGACGATGGTGCGCCTGGCCACCGGCAACGAGGCGCTGCTCGCGCCGTTCGTTGAGTCGAAGGGCAACTTTGGCAAATACTATTCGGGCGACCTGAGCTACGCTGCCTCGCGTTACACCGAGGCCAAGCTCTCCCCCATCAGCGCTGAGATCTTCAAGGACATCGACAAGGACCCGGTCGACTTCGTCGACAGCTACGACGGCGCCATGAAGGAGCC
>CAVALS010000197.1:0-4320 GCA_963589385.1 Bacteroidaceae bacterium | reverse complement strand
GAGCCTCACCATCCGTACACGCAGTCGCTGCTGTCTGCCGTGCCGGTTCCCGATCCTGATATCCAGAAGACCCGCAAGCGCATCATCCTCGCTGGCGATCCGCCGTCGCCGCTGGATCCGCCGACCGGTTGCCGTTTCCACACTCGCTGCCCGATCGCTCAGGGTATCTGCTCTGAGAAGCTTCCCGAGTTTAAGGAAGTTGCACCTGGTCACTGCTGCGCGTGCCACTTCGCGGAGCCGTTCCCGATCAAGGAATCGCACATCGACCTGTAGTCGGTTGTTCTCGTCCGGGCCCGCGCTGGACTTAGTTTTCAGAACGTCCTCGACCATGGAAACCCCCTTATCCTGCTCCTTCGGAGCCGCGGATAAGGGGGTTTCCTGGTCTGCGGAATGTTCTGAAAACTAAGTCCAGCACGGGCCCTGTGTTACCGCTGCAGAGGGGTGCGATTCCTTGATCGCTCACTTAATCTAATAAGAAATTGAGTGAGGCCGGAGCTTTAGCTCCGACCTCCCCATATAAGGGCTCGGCAAAGCCGAGCCACCAAATTTGCATCAGCCCCCAGAACATGTTTGAGAACTGTGCCTGAAGCATGTGTCCCTAGGGCAGGAATGAGGTTGCTTTCCAACGCATTCCGCAGGGGGCGGCATTATTTTGTAGCGCGAAGCGCAGATCAAAATAATGCCGCATGCCCGAGGACGCGTTGGAAAGCAACCTCATTCCTGCCCGAACAGGTCAGTCTATTTGCGCATTTACAAATTCGTAAACTTTTTTGAAAAAAGTGCTTGCACAGTTCTCGAATCATAGGTTATTATCTTCCTCGTTGAACGCGCGGGTCCAACAAAACGAACCGTGAATCAACAACATAGCATGTCGGAGTGGCGGAATTGGCAGACGCGCTAGCTTGAGGTGCTAGTGACCGCTTTTTGGTCATGCGGGTTCAAGTCCCGCCTCCGACACCATCGCATTTGAGAAGCCTCTTCGGAGGCTTTTTTGTTACCGATAGACGGCGGGGTCCACGATGGAAACGCTTGAACACAACGAGTGGGCAGACGTTGCCCAACTAGTCGAGATCACGAGCGATGCTGTCATCATCTGCGAGCTCGACGGAACCATTCTGCATGTGAATAATCGCTTACTTGGTTTGATGTGCGAGGAACGCGCCGACGTCATTGGTGGAGATGTTAAAGACGTCCTGTACTCGTCCGCTTTTGAACGTGCGACGGAACATCGTCTGCCATTTGAAACTGATGGCTCCGAGAACGAACTGATGCTCAAGCTGAGTGACGGCTCCTTTATCCCCGTCTTGGTTCGTGCGGGCTCCGTAACGCCTCCACGCATCTTTGGGCGCCGCGCGCCACGTGTCCTGGTGGCGCTCCATAGCATCGAAGAACAGTATTCGCACGACCGTCAGCTCAAGCGTGCTCTTTCGGAGCTTAGAGTGGCTAACAAGCGCCTCTCTGGCACGCTCTCGGTCATTATGAGTACCGTGGGCTCCGATGAGCTGCCCAGCCTACTTGATACCGTTTTGAACCAGCTTGTAGGAACGCTCGATGCTTCGGGTGCTGCTATCTATTTTTCTGAGAGCGGCGGTTTTAAACTTCGCGGTGTTTCCAAGGAGCTGTACGACAGCTACCTGCCTGAGTTTTTGCCGTATGGCGCTGGCATTCCGACGTATGTTCTTCGTGAGTCGCGTGCCTGTCGCTTGTCGATTCAACAGGACCTTAAGGGTGATAAGGCCGCCTCCGGTATGTTTATGGACCTGGACAATCGTTCTAAGCACCTGTTGCGTATGCAGGATATGCCTCCGTACCGCAGCGAGATCTGTCTTCCCGTTTTTTACGGTACGCAGATCCTTGGCGTGCTGGAAGTTGGTTGGAAACGCCCCCAGGCACCGCTCGCCTATGACGTTAATGTGCTCGAGGTCATTTGCGATTACCTATCTATCCAGCTGGTCGGCATGGCATCGAGCCTTCGCTCCCGTCGCACGGCCGAGCTTGGCCGCTCGCTCAATGTCTTGCGTGATGAGTTGTTTACCTTTCTAGACGATTCCGCTGCGGCTACCCAGGCGGTATCGTCCGAGATCTGCAATATGCTTAACTGCCATTTTTGCCCTGTTGAGTATGACGCCAGTCTGGATTCCTACGTCATAGATTTTGAAGGCGGCAGTCGCGTTGCTTTGCCGGACGATCCCGAGAAGCTTTTCTTTTCCACGACGGCGCCAGCGGCACGTCTGGGGGCTGGCCCTGATGGCTTTGAGGCATCTGTTTTGGGCGGTACGAGTGCCGAGGACCTTAAACACGTCCGTATAACTCGCGTTGACGAATCGATGCCTATGGGAGGCTGGCTTAGGGCGCATGGTCTGCCTTGTCAAGGTCTCTACGTCGACTTCGGCATCGAGGCGGGGCGCCCGCGCTCTGAGGGTGATGGTAAGCACAGTAACGACGCGATTGTTCCTGCTTCTGTTGCGAAGAGCCCGACGACGCGCGCGCTGCTGCTTCGTGATGGTAGCCAAGAGCCGATTGATGACCTTGAATATGACTACTTGGTGCACTTGGCGCATGACTTTGAACTGATCTACGAAGGCGAATCTCAAAAGCGCGAGGAGCGCCATATCGCTCAGACCCTTCAGATTGGCATGAGAAATTCCCTGGGGGATGTTCCGGGTATCGCAACCGATTCGGTGTACCTGTCGGCCACGAACTCGGCGTTGGTCGGCGGCGATTTCTATACGCTCATCCGTCTTCCCGACGACTGCGCCGTCATGATTCTGGGTGATGTGTCTGGCAAAGGTATTGAGGCCGCATCGATGTCCGCGCTCGTCAAGACGGCCCTGACGGCATATGCTTGGGAGGGCGCTGGACCGGCCCGCATGGCACGCTCCCTTAACAGCATGCTCATGGGCTTTTCGAGGGTCGAGACGTTCGTGACGGCCTTTATCGCCAAGATTGACCTTAAGGCCGGACGCGCAACGTATTGTTCGGCGGGCCATCCTCCGACCATGGTCATTAGGCCAGAGTCGATGCCGCTGGGTGGCGGCGAGGCACGTGGGGGAGAGGTCGAGCTACTTGGATGTCAATCGGGTGTAATCGGTGCCTTTGAGAGCATGGTGTACGAGACAGGCGTGTTTACGTTCGCTCCTGGCGACATGCTCTTCATGTATACGGATGGAACGATTGAGGCCCGCGACCGCACCGGAGCGTTCTTTGGCGAGCAGCGCCTTCGTGACCTTCTGCTCTCTGTCTCGGGTGAGGGCGTATCGGGAATCTGCGGCAAGGTCTTGGGCGAGCTCGACCGATTTACCGAATCGGCGTTGGACGATGACATTGCATTGGTGTCCCTTGAGTTTTTACGGGGTCGTTCATAGACGACGCTGAGCGGGCTGAATCCGCACGGTTGGGGAAACGAATGCATCGAGTGGGCTTTTTTGGGGAACCATGGTCGTATGAATGAGTGGAATGACATAGCGGTTTTGACGCCACCAGGCGATATCGACATCGCCACGGTGCCTGCGCTGCGTCGGCGGTTGGATGCCTTGATTGGCCGCGGCGTGCGTCGTGTCGTCATCAACTGTCAGGCTGTTAGCTTTATCGATTCGACGGGCTTGGCATTCCTGCTTACGCGCGCTCGTGAGCTCATGAGGCGAGAAGGCCTGCTTTCGCTCGTCAATGCATCAGGTGAAGTTGTTCGCTTTTTGGAGATTGCTCGTCTTGTCGATATCCTTCATGTCGCGGGGCCGGCACGGGAGTCTATTCCCGCTATTCCGGTGGGGGAGCTGCCTCGCTGGAGTAAGAGTGTCGAGGTCCGTCAGGGTATCGAGAATCTTCCATACTACCGACATCGCATCGCCGAACTCCTTGAATCGCTTCCGTTGCGCCGTGACGAGCGCTACGATGTCGCATTGGCATCGGGGGAGGCGCTGGGTAATGCCTATGACCATGCGGGCGGTATCGGGTGCGTCCTGACGGTTCAGGCCTATGGCGATCGCGTTGTGGTTGAGGTGCTTGATCGAGGTGCCGGCTATTCTGTCGATGAAACGAGCGAGCCGGTCGCATCTGAGGAACGCGGCCGTGGTATCAAGCTTATGCGTATGCTCGTCGATAACGTGGAGGTTGCTCGTCGTACGGACGGCGCCGGCACGCGCGTGCAGATGGTGAAGCTGTTTAGCGGAGCGCTGGAATCGTGCGCCTAGCCAATCGCTTTAGCGCGTTTGGCTATTAAGAACATGCGGCAGACAAGTTTTTTGAAAAAAGTACTTGCGTCTTTTGGACAACTCGCGTAAATTAATAACCCGCAAGCGGACATGGCTCAGTTGGTAGAGC
>CAVALS010000196.1:0-4324 GCA_963589385.1 Bacteroidaceae bacterium | reverse complement strand
CGATGCGGACGACGCGGTGCGTGAGGCCCTTGAACTCGGGCGAGACGGCGCGGGCGGCCTTGCCCACGGCGACGGCGAAGCTGATCAGGGTCGGCGGAACGTTGAGCTCGCCGGTCTCGTCCTCAAACGAACCGCTCATGGAGTCCTTGCCGCCGATGGCGCCGGCACCCAGGTCGACTTGGGCCATGAGGGCGCCCAGGACGGCTGCCGTGGGCTTGCCCCAGCGCTCGGCCTCGGTGCGCAGGCGCTCAAAGTATTCCTGGAAGGAGAGATAGGCGCGCTTGTGCTCAAAGCCGGCGGCAACGAGCTTGGCGATGGACTCGACCACGGACAGGTAGGCGCCCGCAAACTGGTCGGCCTCCATCAGGTAGGGGTTGAAGCCCCACGCCATGGCGCTTGCCGTGGTGGTCTCGCCGTCTACGGGGAACTTGGCGACCATGGCCGAGCTCGGGGTGAGCTGCGTCTTGCCGCCAAAAGGCATAAGCACGGTTGCGGCACCGATGGTGGAGTCGAAGCGCTCGGAAAGGCCCTTGTTGGAGGCGACGTTAAGATCGGTGACGAGCGAGGTCATGCGCTCGGCAAGTGTGGTGCCGGCCCAGCTGGGCTGCCACACGCTGCGGGCGCAGACGTGGGCGACCTGGTGCTTGGGTGCACCGTTGGAGTTGAGGAACTCGCGGGACAGATCGACGATGGCGACGCCGTTCCAGGCCATGCGCATGCGCGGCTCGGCGGTAACCTCGGCGATAACGGTTGCCTCCAGGTTCTCCTCGGCGGCGTAGCCCATGAACTCCTCGACGTCACCGTCGGCGACGGCGCAAGCCATGCGCTCCTGGGACTCGGAAATGGCGAGCTCGGTGCCATCCAGGCCGTCGTACTTCTTGGTCACGGTGTCAAGGTCGACATACAGGCCGTCGGCAAGCTCACCCACGGCGACCGAGACGCCGCCGGCGCCAAAGTCGTTGCAGCGCTTGATCAGACGGCAGGCGTCGCCGCGGCGGAACAGACGCTGCAGCTTGCGCTCGACCGGGGCGTTGCCCTTCTGGACCTCGGCACCCGAGGTCTCGATGGACTCGGTGTTCTGGGTCTTTGAGGAGCCGGTAGCGCCACCGATGCCGTCACGGCCGGTGCGGCCGCCCAGCAGGATGATCTTGTCGGTGGGGGCGGGGCACTCGCGACGAACGTGGTTTGCCGGGGTGGCGCCCACGACGGCGCCAACTTCCATGCGCTTGGCCACGTAACCGGGGTGATAGAGTTCATTAACCTGACCGGTGGCAAGGCCGATCTGGTTGCCGTAGCTGGAGTAGCCGGCGGCAGCGGTGGTCACGAGCTTGCGCTGCGGCAGCTTGCCCTCGAGCGTCTCGGAAACCGGGACGGTGGGGTCGCCGGCGCCGGTGACGCGCATGGCCTGGTACACATAGCTGCGGCCCGAGAGCGGGTCGCGGATAGCGCCGCCCACGCAGGTGGCGGCACCGCCGAAGGGCTCGATCTCGGTCGGGTGGTTGTGGGTCTCGTTCTTAAACAGGAACAGCCAGTCCTGGTCCTCGCCGTCGACATCGACCTTCACCTTGACGGTGCAGGCGTTGATCTCCTCGGACTCATCGACATCGGTCATGATGCCGGTCTTCTTAAGATACTTGGCGCCGATGGTGCCCATGTCCATGAGGCAGACGGGCTTGGCGTCGCGGCCGAGTTCGTGGCGCATCTCCATGTAGCGGTCGAAGGCCTCCTGCACCACGGCGTCGTCGATCGTCACGTCATCCAGGACGGTGCCGAAGGTGGTGTGGCGGCAGTGGTCGGACCAATAGGTGTCGATCACGCGGATCTCGGTGATGGTGGGGTCGCGGTCCTCATCGCGGAAGTACTGCTGGCAGAAGGCGATGTCCGCCTCGTCCATGGCAAGGCCGCGCTCGGAAATAAAGGCGGCAAGGCCGGCCTCGTCGAGCTCGCGGAAGCCGTCGAGCACCTCGACGGGCTGGGGCTCGGGGGTCTCCATGTACAGCGTCTCGGGCAGGTCGAGCGAGGCGATGCGCGCCTCGACGGGGTTCACCACGTAGTGCTTGATGGCATCGATGGCGGCTTCGTCCAGAGCGCCCGAGATCATATAGACCTTGGCGGAGCGCACGGCGGGGCGCTCGCCCTGGCTGATGAGCTGCACGCACTCGCTGGCGGAGTCGGCGCGCTGGTCAAACTGGCCAGGCAGGAATTCGACGGCAAAGACGGCGCCATCGCTTGCGGGGAGCTCGTCGTAGGTCACATCGACCTGGGGCTCGCTAAAGACGGTCGGCACGCAGGAGCGGAAAAGCTCCTCGTCGATGCCCTCGACGTCGTAGCGGTTGATGATCCTCAGGGCCTCGATGCCCTTGATGCCGAGAATTTCGGTCAGCTCGCCCTTGAGCTGCTGAGCCTCGACGTCGAACCCGGGTTTCTTCTCCACGTAGATACGAGAGACCATTGGTTCCTGCCTTCCTGATCGGTTGGGCGTACGGTACGGTATGCGGCAGCGGTCGGTTTACGGGGCAAGCCTCGCGGTCGCCTTGAGCCACATGTTTGTAAACCTCACTATGATACGACAGCTCGCGGCGCGTTGAGGACGGCGAGGGTGCTACAGTGAAGCGCAAACAAGAGAAAGGCATCACATGGCATTCGTTTCGCTCGCCATCATCGCACTCGTGGCCTTTGCGAGTCCTTTTATCGCCTCGGCGATTCCCGGAAAACCTGTTCCCGAGACGGTCTTTTTGCTCGTGCTCGGCGCGGTGCTGGGACCCCATATGCTCGGCGTCATCCATGTAGATGCTGAGGTCTCGCTTGTGTCCGAGCTGGGCCTGGCCTTCTTGTTCCTGCTTGCCGGCTTTGAGATCGACCCCAAGAGCATCACGGGCGTCGAGGGGCGCTACGGCTTGGCGACGTGGGTCGTCACGTTTGGTATCGCCTGGCTTGCCGTGCGCTTTACCCCGTGGTTCTCAGTCAGTCATTTCGACGGTATCGCCGTGACGCTTGCCCTCACTTCGACGGCGCTCGGCACGCTCGTGCCCATCATGCGTGAGCGCTCGCTCACTGGCACGCGCGTGGGCGACTCGATTCTCGCGTATGGCACCTGGGGTGAGCTCGGCCCTGTGCTTGCCATGTCGGTGCTGCTGTCTGCCCGCACCGGCATCCAAACGCTTGTAATCCTTGGCTTGTTTGCGGTGGTCTGCGTGTTGCTGGCCGTGGTCCCGAGCCGCTCCAAGCGCGTCGGCAGTCGCTTCTTTGCGTTTGTCGAGGAGCGCGCCGATACCACGTCGCAGACCTTCGTGCGCCTGACGGTGCTCATCCTGGTCACGCTCGTGGCGTTCTCGGCTGTCTTTGATCTCGACATCGTGTTGGGTTCTTTTGCCGCCGGCTTTGTCTTGCGCTACATCATCCCCGAGGGCAACCATACGCTCGAGACCAAGCTTGATGGCCTGGCCTACGGCTTTTTGATTCCGGTATTCTTTACCGTATCGGGCGCAAAGATCGATCTGACGGCCGTGGCGTCGCGCCCGGGTCTGCTCGTGGGCTTTATCGTGGCGTTGTTGATTGTTCGTGCCGTGCCCATACTTATTTCTATGAGCATTTGTCCTGCGACGCGCGATGTGTCGGCGTATGGTCGCATTACCGTGGCCCTGTACTGCACCACGGCCCTGCCGATCATCGTTGCCGTGACAAGCGTTGCCGTCAACGCGGGCGCGCTGTCGCAAGATATTGCGTCGGTCATGGTTGCTGCCGGTGCCATCACGGTGTTCTTGATGCCGTTGCTCGCGCAGCTCTTCTACCGCGTGGTCGACGCCGCGCCGGTCGCCGCCGTGGCAGAAGTTGCCGAGCATCCATCCGATGCGCTCGACATCCTGCGCGCCCATCACGATTTGGCGAGCCTGCTCGCACGTGAGCACGAGCTGCTGACTTCGCATGGCCATGGTCGCGTATTCGAGGGCTTGCCTACGCTCGATACGATTGCCGAGCGTCTTTCCGCCGAGGCGGCGAGCGGCCACATCGATGCCCGCATCGTGGACGCGGCGCATCTTCTTGCCGATAAGACCTATGGTGATGAGGTCGACCCGTCCGAGCTGACCCCGCGCGAGCGTCGCCGCCTGGAGCGCGCCAAGCTCGCCGTGCGCGAATACCGCCGCCGCATGTTGGAGCTCTATGCAAGAGAAGAAGCCGAGGACGACGACGGCAAGTAGTCGATACTCTCTCGAGGAAGCCGCGTCCCGCTTTGAAGGCCCGGAACGGGATGTGGTTTCCGAAACGGGGGGGACTGCGGACAAAAAGTTGGACCGTTGAGGTCCGGAACGGAGTCCGCATGGCA